>CANBUF010000147.1 GCA_947372575.1 Alcaligenaceae bacterium
ACCGGGCAGCATGAAACAGCATTTTAATAAACCCGCCGAACAAAATACCATAGACCAAACCGCTCGCCACCACTCCTGCAGCGAGCACGCCCGAGCCCGCTGTGGTCAGCAGGTCTTCTTGCCTAAGCGTGGCCCAGACCATAAAGGGATGCAGTCCGAGTTCAGTCAGATTCCACGCACACAGCCAGACACCGGCACCCAGGAGTCCCTGCCAGACCTGGGCGCGTAACAACCAGGCCGAATATTTACCTGGGTCCGCCCCGCGTCTAAACATGGTCCATACACTGAGCAGCATCAGGCACAATGCGCTCACGGCACCATAGGCAACCAACCGCGCCAGCGTGAATAAGGTTTTAACGGAAGGGGTCTGAGCATCTGCCTGATCCAAACCGATCCATTTTTGTTCAGCGTCCTGCCCGAGCCAGCGCATCGCCCATGAGTCAGATACCGAGTGCGTCATCGCTGGGTCCAGCGTTTCCTGGGAATCAGCAAGCGGCTCAGCCGGCCGCTCCCAGTCGAGCCACATCAGTTCGGGTTGCGAGCCGGTTTGCCAGTAGCCCATCACTGCTGCAGCCGTGATGGGCTGATCCTGTGCGGTTTGTCGCAGACTGGTGTCGAGCGCAAACAACTGCAAGGTCGATGCCAGAATGACAATAACAACTCCGGTGCGATACGTCAGGCGCTCATGATCCTCTAGCGGACGACGGCCAGCCTGCCACGACGCGACGGCAGTCATCACACACCCAACAGCCAGAAAACTCCCCGCCACATACAGCAGGAGAAAAGCATGCAGGGAGGGATTGAGAATCACGCTGGACCAGTCATCAACTTGATAAATCCCGTCGATCAGTGTTGCACCTGCGGGCGTATGGGCCCATGACTGCATGACAAGTTCCCAGAAAATCGTCAAGGTCAAACCAAGTGCCACCATGAAGACGGAAAGAACATGTGCCCCTGCTGAGACACGACGCTGACCGAAAAACATCACGCCAAGAAAAACAGATTTGATGACAAACAGCGTCGTGATCGCGAAGGCAATTAATGGTCCGACGACGTTACCGATACGCTCGATCAGGGGTGGCCATAATATGCCAAGCTCCAGCAATACGGGTACCGAAGAGGCAAGCGCCAGAAAAAAAACCAGCGCAAAAATCCGGACCCAGAAACGATAGGCTGACATCCAAACGGGAGCCTCTGTCCGCCACGCCTGGTGCCTGAAAACGCACAGCAGCCAGCCCAGTGCCATCGCCATTGCAGCGAACAACACATGAAAGTTCAGGCTCAAGGCGAACTGGGCGCGAGCGAGTAAAAGTGCAGAAATTTCCATGATTCGGGCTAGTGTAGACGCGTCATGGCAAAATGTGTCTTTATTAGCTGCTTAAAATCGCCCCGAAAACTGTATGAGTTCTGAATCTGCCACCCCAGTTGCCCCAATTACCACCAACTTTTTGCGCAACATTATTGAATCCGACCTGAATACCAACCGGTTTGCAGGCAAACACTGGGCAGGCAAGCCAGGGACTGCGAGCGTCCAGGCGCAGGGCGGGCTTGATCCCGCCAGAATCCGTACGCGCTTTCCTCCCGAACCCAATGGATACCTCCATATTGGCCACGCAAAAAGTATTTGTCTGAATTTTGGACTGGCGCGTGACTTTGGTGGGGTCTGTCACATGCGTTTTGACGACACAAATCCTGAAAAAGAAGAACAGGAGTATGTTGACGCGATACTGGATGCGGTCAAATGGCTGGGGTTTGACTGGACAGCCAACAATACAGAACACCTCTACTTTGCAAGTGACTACTTTGCGGTGATGTATGCCTGTGCCGAAGCACTGATTGAGGCGGGGCATGCCTATGTAGACCAACAAAGTCCCGAAGAAATGCGGGCAATGCGTGGCACACTGACTGAAGCAGGTAAAGACTCTCCCTGGCGTGCTCGCCCGGCGGCCGAGTCCCGGGCTTTGCTGCGCGAGATGCGCGATGGCAAGCACCCCGATGGCAGTATGGCCCTGCGCGCACGTATCGATATGGCGTCACCCAATATCAATATGCGCGACCCCGTCATCTACCGGATCCGCCATGCCACGCATCACCGCACAGGCAACACATGGTGCATCTACCCGATGTACGCCTTTGCACATCCAATCGAAGATGCGCTTGAATGCATTACCCACAGCATCTGCACGCTTGAATTTGAGGATCAACGCCCGTTTTATGACTGGACACTGAACCGGCTGCAGGAGCTTGGCCAGTTAGCTGCCCCCCTGCCGCATCAGTATGAGTTCGCGCGGCTGAACATGAGCTACATCGTCACCAGCAAACGCAAGCTCCTCCAACTGGTCAAGGAGGGCTATGTAGACGGCTGGGATGATCCACGTATGCCAACCCTGGTCGGCTTGCGTCGCCGTGGCTACACCGCTGCGGCACTACGTTTGTTCTGCGAGCGAACCGGTGTCTCTAAAAACAACGCGCGAATTGACTACAGCCTGCTGGATCAGGCTTTGCGTGAAGTCCAGGATCCGATCGCCCCGCGTTCGGTTGCCATTCTTCACCCACTGAAGCTGGTCATCACCAACTTTTCTGCTCATATGATCGAGCCCTGCCAGGCGCCACGCAACCCGCATGACCCCGAGGCAGGCTTGCGTGAGTTCCCTCTCACACGCGAGCTCTGGATCGAGCAGGAAGATTTTGTCGAAGTCCCGCCTAAAAAATATTTCCGTCTGTATCCAGGTAACTCGGTTCGCCTGAAGTACGGCTATGTCATCACATGCACAGGATGCCTGAAAGATGATGCAGGCAATGTGATTGAAGTCCATGCTGAATACAACCCGGCTACAAAGAGTGGCACGCCAGGTTCGGATCTCGTCAAAGTCAAAGGCAATGTGACCTGGATTAGTGCTGCGCATGCGATTCCAGCTGAGATCAGGCTATATGACCGACTTTTCACTGTGCCATTTCCCGACGCTGGTGACAACGATTTCCTGAGCTGCCTGAACCCAAACTCCGTACAGGTCATTCAGGGCTTGCTCGAGCCCGGCACGATTGGTACGCCAGGTGTCGTCACGCAGTTTGAGCGTCTCGGTTATTTTGTCCCGGACCAGATCGACTCCCGCGCCGAAAAGTTAGTGTTCAATCGCGTCACAACCCTCAAGGATACTTGGGCGGCGGGCGCGACCTGAGTTATGATCCTCCCCAATGACTACTGAAACTTCAGCTCTTGATTTTAAAAGTGCCACACTCTATGCCATCCGGGTCGTGCTGCAGCACGCCGATACGGCAGGATTGCTGGCGGCCCTACAAAAACGCATGGCGGATGCGGGTGCTTTTTTTGAAAATGAACCTGTTGTCATTGACGCCAGTCGTATTGAGGATCCCATTGACTGGCCCGTGCTGATCAAGGCCTTGCGCGATCATCGCCTGCCAGTAATTGGTGTAGTCGCCCAGGGTGACAACCTTGCTGGGGCAAAGGCCTGTGGTCTGCCGCTGGTGGATCTGTCGGCCAGCCCTGTTCGCAACATCGCCGAGACACAAAGCGCTGCAAAAGTCGCCGAACCTGTCAGTGCAGCGGTACCGACACCTGCGGTCGTTGCGCCCCAAAAACAAACCGTTGCGGCTCCAGCACCACTTGCGCCAGCCTCACAGCCAGCCCCCTCACCGACCATGGTCGTGCGTGGACCCTTGCGTTCAGGGCAGCGTGTCTATGCGCGCAATGGCGACCTGATTGTGATGGGGGTCGTCAGCCAGGGTGCAGAAGTCATTGCCGATGGCAACATTCATATTTATGGACCGCTACGTGGCAAGGCCATGGCAGGTGCACACGGCGATACCGCAGCACGGATTTTTACCACCGGTCTGGATGCCGAACTGGTTGCGATCGCTGGTGTTTATCGTGTAATTGATACAAAATTAGCAGCGGATCTGCACCAACGCCCTGCGATGGTCAGTCTGGAAAAAGATGCATTACGCATGGCACCACTGGAACAGTGATTCCGGTGGTTTTGAACGTTACATTATAAAAATTATTTAATTAAGGATTTGCTCGTCATGACTCGTATTGTGGTGGTGACTTCTGGCAAAGGCGGTGTGGGTAAAACCACCACCAGCGCTAGCTTTTCTTCTGGTCTGGCCATGCGTGGCTTTAAGACCGCAGTGATCGACTTCGACGTCGGTTTGCGTAATCTTGACCTGATCATGGGTTGCGAGCGCCGGGTGGTCTATGACTTTGTCAACGTGATCCAGGGTGAAGCCACCCTGAATCAGGCACTGATCAAGGATAAAAACCTTGAGAATCTTTATATCCTGCCCGCCTCACAGACGCGCGATAAAGACGCACTCTCTCAAGAAGGCGTAGAAAAAGTCATCAACGACCTCAAAGCCATGGGTTTTGATTACATCGTCTGCGACTCACCTGCGGGCATTGAGACAGGTGCCTTGCTGGCAGCCTATTTTGCTGATGATGCGCTGGTTGTCACCAATCCCGAAGTCTCTTCGGTGCGCGACTCGGACCGTATCCTCGGGATTCTGGCCTCCAAGTCACGTCGTGCTATCGAAGCAGACGAGCCAATCAAAGAATACCTGTTGCTCACACGTTACAACCCAAAACGAGTAGAAGGCGGCGAAATGCTGTCACTTCAGGACATCGAAGACATTCTGCGCATCAAGCTGATCGGCGTCATTCCTGAATCAGAATCCGTGCTGCAAGCCTCAAACCAGGGCTTGCCAGCCATTCACATCGAAAAGACCGACGTATCAGAAGCCTATAAGGATGTCGTCTCCCGCTATCTGGGTGAAGAAAAACCATTGCGCTTCGTCGACTACGAAAAACCCGGTCTCTTCAAGCGTCTGTTCGGAGGCAAATAATGTCGTTTCTGTCCTTTTTGCTCGGGGAGAAAAAAACATCTGCCAATGTCGCTCGTGAGCGGCTGCAGATTATCCTGGCGCATGAACGCGGCGCCGGCAACACCTCCCCCGACTACCTGCCTCAACTACAGAAAGAACTGGTTGCGGTCATTTCAAAATACGTGAAGATCAATCCTGATGACATCAAGGTCAGCCTTGATCGTCAGGACAGCCTAGAGGTGCTCGAGGTCAAGATCGAGATGCCACAGCGGTAATGATTCTTAGATTAAAAATTAAGGGCGATACCTGAGGGTGTCGCCTTTTTTTTTGCCAAACCGCTAGGTTATCGATTCAAGGAATTAAACCCCATTCACCCTAGTGAACCTTCAACAACCCAGCTGCATCAATCAATGCCTGGGGCATGGGTACGGGTCGGTTGGTTGCACGATCGACGTATACATGAACAAAATATCCCTGGGCTGAAGCGACGTCTTCATCATTGCGAAACACGGCGGCTTCGTAACGAATGCTGCTAGTACCCAGATGTGCCAGACGCAAACCGACATAAATAGTGTCTGGAAAAGCAATCGAACTGAAATACCGGCACTGCGTTTCGACAACGAGCCCGACAATTTTTGAAAGTTGCAAATCGAGCACACCCTCGCGGATCAGAAAGGCATTCACGGCTGTATCAAAATAAGAATAATAAACAACGTTATTTACATGCCCAAAGACATCATTGTCATTCCATCTCGAATCAATCTTATGAAAGTGGGCAAACGCACTACGGTGTTCAGCGGGTAAGCGACTCATTTTTCTGGCCTGTCTGTGATGTGTCATGATTCAATAAATATTACTATTGAACTGAAAAATAATTATTCAACAGACACACATTGCT
>CANBUF010000148.1 GCA_947372575.1 Alcaligenaceae bacterium
GGGACTCCAGCACGCCGAGCGACCAGCCAGCCAGGATAAAGTCCTTGACTTGGGCCGTTTTTAAAAACTCATCCATATCCCGTAAGCGACGCTTTGGATCGTGTGCCTTCAGTGTCACCTCGGACTGGCCTTGCGATCGTGGATCGAAAGCCAGCACGCGAAATTGCTTCGACAGATCTTGCAGTTGTTTTTCAAAAACAGCGGCTGGCATGAGCCATCCAGGTATGAATACCAGGGTGTCTGGACCCTTGCCGGCTTCAAGGTAGTGCAGGCGCACCCCGTCAGAGGATTCAAAATGATGATGCATAATCGGTCCTGCCCAAGCCAGAGTCGCGCATCCCATCGTGCATCCAATCGCGCATCTCATCGCGCATCTCATCACGCGACTTATCGCAAATACGAAAATTAACCTGACCAGTCGTGGCATGTATTGCATGATGGCGTGACCTGTTTGTCGATGCGTCGAGGATGCTGGGTCGACGTTTGGGGAATATGTGTGTTGCAGGGACCATTTTAAGTCCGGGATCCTGCTTGCTGTTTGTAGGTGATTCGCGCGGCAAGGTGACTCAGGATTAGAGGGTATTTCCCTATGAGTTTTGGTTTGACTTCTCCTTATACTGGTAAGACCACAATGCAACTTTGCCTGAACTGCAACCTTGCCCGCGCTACCACGTTGCCTGAACTATAGCCTTGACTGAACTGCAAAGTTTCTGATGGGGCTTGATTAGATCCTTTTATATGCTTGTCTGGGAATTTGAACGATGACTCCACAACGTCACGCCGGTCGAACTATTTTGGTGACCGGCGCTGCAAGCGGAATTGGCGCTGCGATTGCGCGCCAATATGCACAAGAGGGTGCGCATGTGGCACTCATCGATGTGAATGTCCAGGCCCTGTCAACGTTTGCTGATAGCTTATCAGGACTGCCCGGGCGTGTCGTCTGGGCGAGCGCTGATGTCTCGGACTACGAACAGTGCGCACAAGCGCACAAGCAAGTCACCAGTCAGCTAGGCAATGCAATTGATACCCTGATTAATAATGCCGGCATTTCACCCAAAACCAATGGCAAGCCTGCGAATTTCTGGGAAATGGATCCTGCCGAATGGACCCGAGTGGTCGGGGTGAATCTGCATGGAGTCTTTAACTGGTCGAGACTGGTGACGCCAGCGATGGTCGATAAAAAATTTGGCACGATCGTCAACATGTCGTCGGTGGCCGGTAAGTTCTTTTTGACATTTACCGCTGCACATTACGGCACAACCAAAGCTGCACTGATCGGGATGACCCGTGATCTGGCGGGTGAGTTGGGACCGCACGGGATTACGGTGAATGCGATTGCACCAGGACGGATTAATACACCACTGATGCGCACTGCTTCCCAGGAAACGAATCAGGCCATTATTCAGCAAACTGCTCTGCGTCGTCTCGGTGAGCCAGAAGAGGTCGCCGAGATGTCTTGCTTTCTGACTGCACCGGAGAGTCGCTTTATTACCGGTCAGGTGGTCGATGTCGCCGGTGGCTGGCTGATGACCTGAGGAGCTTGCTCAGGTTTTGAGATATTTAATGAGTCGTTTTTCTGCCTGATCGAGATGGTCGCGCGCCGCACGTTCGGCCTGGACCGGATCCCCGGCAGCAATCGCGTTAAAGATTGCCTGATGCTCTGCCTGGACCGCTTCAATCAAGTTGGTGTGGCGAGTTTTAGTATTGCTGCGTAAATGACGAATCATCCGGCGGGCAGTGTGTTCGAGATGCTGGCTGAGGGATTCAAAGTAAGGGTTATGCGTTGCAACCATGATGGCCTGATGGAATTCGAAGTCCTCTTCGTCGCCGAGCAGATCACTGGCAATGGCGTATTCCATGCCTAGCAGACATTTACGTATTCTCTTGAGATCGTCGGGAGTTCTGCGTGCAGCGGCCAGGCGCGTGGCGGACACTTCGATGGTTGAAATCAGTTCCATCACCTGGGTGATAGACAACTTTTCGTCAATATCGACATCCTGGATTTTGAAAGCTTCGCGAGGGTCGGGTTCAGTGACAAAGACGCCAACGCCGCGTTTGATCAAAACCAGGCCTTCGGATTTAAGTCGTGAGAGCGCCTCCCGGATCACGGGGCGACTGACGCAGAACTGTTCGCAAAGGTCGCGCTCGCTGGGCAATCGATCGCCGGATACGAGTTTTTTAGTTTGAATCAGTTGAGTAATCTGATTAGCGATTTCATCGGGTAGATGACCTGACGCGGATGAATGGATAATCATGAGAAGCAGTAATAAGCAAGGAGACTAAAGGGTGTCATCATAAGCAAATTATCCCCCGTGCGGGCATATTAAGGGTAAGTCCGCAGGTAAAGGCTTATTATGCTGGTAAGTCCAGAATATATACTGGTAATACCACGTTAAAGCATCATATATAAACACTAATAGCAAAAATTGAATTGCTTCAAGTCAAGAGAGCGACATGATAGAAATTACAGGTAAGACCAAGCTTTACTGTATCGTTGCCGATCCAATTCTGCAGATTAAGACGCCGCAGAATATTAATAAGATGCTTGCTGAACGTGCCATCGATGGGGTGATGGTACCTGTTCATATCCCTTCTGCGGGACTCGCTGCCTTTATGACGGCGATGCGCGGCGTGTTGAATCTTGGGGGCATTGTCGTGACCGTCCCACACAAGACGAATATCGTTGCGCTGTGCGACGCGGTGACGCCCGCGGCAGCGACTGTGGGCGCGGTCAATGTGATTCGACGCGAAGCAGATGGCCGACTGGTGGGCGACATCCTCGATGGCAAAGGCTTTGTAGCAGGGCTTCAGAGCACAGGCATCTCGCTGCGTGGTCTGTCTGTCTACCTGGCGGGCGCAGGCGGTGCGGCGAATGCGATTGCCTTTGCACTGGCAGAGGCAGGTGTGTCCAGACTGACCATCTACAACCGAACGCCAGCAAAGGCGCAGGATATGATTGACCGAATTGCCAAAGTCTATGGCAATCTTCAAATGGATGTTGGCACATACAACCCGCAGGGTCATGATCTGGTCGTCAATGCGACCTCCCTCGGTATGGCACCGACAGATGCATTGCCACTGGATGTGACGCAGCTGACGTCTGATCAGATCGTGGCCGAAATCATCATGAAGCCTGAGCTCACACCCTTGCTCGATGCCGCACAAAAAAAGGGCTGCCGTATTCAGTATGGCTTGCCCATGCTTCAGTGCCAAATTGGGCTCATGGCTGATTTCATGGGAATCCCAAAATAATGGAAACCTTTGATTATGTGATTGTCGGTGGCGGCACGGCAGCTTGTATTCTCGCCAACAGACTGACTGCGGATGGACGGTATACGGTCCTGATGCTTGAGGCCGGTGGTGAACCGAAAAGCATGTGGATCAATATTCCCGCAGGCTTTACCAAGCTATTGAATGATCCGGTTTACAACTGGCGCTTTCAGACGCAACCCGAAGACAATGTGCATGGTCGAACCATTGCCGTACCCAGAGGCAAAGGGCTCGGGGGATCCAGTCTGATCAATGGCATGATTTATGTGCATGGGCAGAGCGAGGACTATGATCAATGGGCCCGTCTGGGTGCGACAGGGTGGTCGGCTAACGACGTCGCGCCTTATTTTGCAAAACTGGAAACCTATTTGCCTGGCAAGGGCAACCGGGGCAAGACAGGTCCGATGCATATTGCCCAAGTGGCTGAGCGTTATCCGATTGCGCATGCGCTCGTCCAGGCTGCACAAGAAGACGGACAAGCACTCAATGATGACTATAACGGTGTGCGCCAGGATGGTTTTGGGTACTACCAGGTTGCACAGAAGGGTGGTCAGCGCTGGAGTGTGGTGGATGGCTACCTCAATCCTGTTCGGCATCGTAAAAATCTGACCATTCGCACCGCGGCTCTTGTCACGCGCGTCATGGTTGAGAAGGGCCGCTGCACCGGTGTGACCTATCGGCAGAACGGACACTCACTCACAATCAATGCTCAACGCGAAGTCATTATGGCAGCTGGAGCCGTGCAGACACCCCAAATCCTTGAGCTCTCAGGGATCGGTCAGCCTGAACTGCTGCAACGTCTGGGCATTCCCCTGGTACAGGCTGCCAGCGGAGTAGGAGAAAACTACATCGATCATTTTGCGACGCGCATGAATTGGCGGGTCAAGCATACGCAAACGCTCAATGAGCTTGCGCAAGGCTGGCGAGTTGGGTTGGCCGCGTTGCAGTACTTTACTCGTCGAACAGGCATTCTCACGCTCGGGACAGGACTGGTGCATGGCTTTGTCAAGACCCGTGAAGAGATGGCGACCCCTGACGTGCAGTACTTTTTTATGCACGCAAGCTATGCGAATGCCGCGATTCGAAAGCTCGACAACGCACCTGGGATGACGATGGGTGTGACGGGTCTGCGCCCCACCTCGCGTGGCAGTATTCATGCGCAGTCAAAGGACCCACTAGATGGACCCGCAATTTACCCGAATTTTCTCTCGACACCAGAGGATCAGCAGACATTGGTCGATGGTATGAAAATTGCGCGTCGAATTGTCGGCCGCAATGCACTCGAACAATATATCGATCATGAAATGAGTCCTGGAAATGGTGTCCAGTCTGATGACCAGTGGCTAGATTTCGCGCGGCACAATGGTCAGACAATTTATCACCCGATTGGTACATGCCGGATGGGCTCGGACGATCAGGCAGTGGTGGACACGCGCTTGCGATTCAATGGGATTAGCGGTCTGCGTGTGGTCGACGCCTCGGTGATGCCTGCAATGGTGTCAGGTAATACCCAAGCTGCGGTCATGATGGTAGCCGAACGTGGCGCTGATTTGATCCTGCAAGATGCAGGTAGAAACATAAGCACGAAATAAAAAAATCAACGCGAGGCGAGTCATGGAAAATAAGATATCCACAGGATACCCAGGAGCGCAAGGCTTTGCGAACGCGAGTTACCCGGGTCTGAATGGACGTGTCGTATTTAACACTGGCGCAGCCAATGGCATTGGCCGGGCCATGTCGCACGCCTTTGCACGGCATGGCGCCAGGCTGATGCTGCTCGATCTTAATGAAGAGGGCTTGGTTGCTGCCAAAGCGGAGTTGCTCGCCAGTTACCCCCATCTTGAAGTTGAAACAGTCGTGGCATCGATTACGGATGATGTTGCAATTGAGCAAGCGATGGCTGTAACGATTGCACGATTTAAACGTGTCGATGTATTACTTAATAACGCTGGTGTTTCGATGAACAAACCCTCGCTTGAAGTGACGGGTGAAGAATGGCGTCGCGCCATTGATATCGATCTCTCTGGTGTTTTTTACTGTTCGCAGTCTGCCGCGCGCAGAATGGTGACGCAAGGCGGTGGTGTCATCTTGAGCACTGCCTCAATGTTCGGCCTGATCTCGGCTGCGCGCCGTGCCGCGTACTGCGCCTCCAAGGCAGCAGTGGTGTCTTTGTGCAAGACACTCGCAGTCGAATGGGCACCTTACAACATACGTGTGAACTCAATTTGTCCGGGCTACATACAGACCGCACTGGTGGAAAATCTCATCGAGCGTGGTGCGCTGGATGCCCAAGTCATTACACAGCGTACGCCTCTCAACCGTCTCGGTCGTCCTGAGGAAATTGCTGAGATGGCTTTGTTTCTTGCCTCTGATGCAGCAGCTTTCGTGACTGGCAATGCCATGGTCGCTGATGGTGGTTTTACCGCGAACGGTTTTTGATTTGAAAAAAATATTTAA
>CANBUF010000149.1 GCA_947372575.1 Alcaligenaceae bacterium
GTAACCGACATTTCTGGAGACTTTCTATGCGTCTGTTTCATCGTTTGTTCGTTGTGGCGTTGATGTTGCCTGGACTGGCTCTGGCACAAACGCCAGTTAAAGTTGGCATCGCAAATGATTTGTCAGGCCCTTTTGCTGCGCTGGGTGCCGAGGCGCGCGACGGGTTTAATCTCGCGATCAAACAGCTGGGTAATAAATTAGGTGGCCAGCCTGCCGAGTTTTTGCAGACCGATATGGGCGGCAATCCTGATCAGGCCAAGCAACTCGTGACGCGCTATATCCAGCGTGACAAGATTGATTTTTTTACCGGACCCATTGGCTCAAACGTGGCGCTCGCGGTGGGCCCTGCATTGTTTGCTGCCAAAGTCCCTTATCTCTCTAACAATCCGGGCCCAAGTCAGTATGCGGGGGCGCAGTGCAATGATTACTGGTTCGGCCTGACCTACCAGAACGATGCTTTTCATGAGGCCGCTGGTAAGGTTGCAGCAGATCGTGGCTTCAAAAAAATGGTCATCATGGCGCCTGACTATCCTGCAGGTAAAGATGCGCTCACAGGTTTCAAGCGTGGTTATAAGGCAGACGTCAATCAGGAAGTTTTCACCAAACTCGGCCAGATTGACTATGCCGCCGAACTTGCACAACTGCGTGAAGCCAAGCCTGATGCGGTGTACATCTTTTTACCCGGTGGTATGGGGATTAACTTTATCAAGCAGTTTGTATCGGCTGGTCTGAATCAGAATATCAAGCTGATTGGCCCCGGCTTCTCGGCTGATGAAGATGTGATTCAAGCTGTGGGTGAGCCCATGATTGGCATGCTCAACACCGCCCAGTGGGCGTTTGATCTGGATAATGCCCAGAACAAGCAATTCGTTGACGCCTTCCGCAAAGAATATAACAACCGTAACCCTTCAGTCTATGCCGCACAAGCCTATGACGTGATTATGGCCATTGATGCAGCGGTCAAGGCTACGCATGGCAAGGTCAGTGATCGCCCTGCGGTCCTTGCGGCCTTGAAGAAAGCAGATTTCGCTTCGGTGCGTGGTCCTTTCACTTATGGTGTAAACAACTTCCCGATCCAGCCTTATTACTTGCGTATGGTGGAGAAGGGTGCTGACGGAAGGATCACGAATAAGCTGGTGGGCAAGGTGTTTGATTCCTATCAGGACGTTTACGTAGGTGAATGTAAAAAGCCTTCGTAAGATGACGTCTTCACGCACAATTTGTCCTGACCTCTGCCTCATGGATACAGGGCTGCGGCAGGCGCCGGCGCAATGAGTGCCACGCTTGTCGCTGAGCAGCTGCTCAACGGTTTACAGTTTGGCCTCATGCTTTTCCTGATTGCTGCGGGGCTCACCCTGGTGTTTGGCATTCTGGATATTCTCAACGTCGCCCACGGTTCGCTCTACATGGCCGGTGCCTATGTTGCCGCACAGGTTATGCAGGTGACTGGATCCTTACTGGTCGCGATTGTCGCGGCGGCTCTGGTCACTGGGCTCGTCGGTCTTGTGATCGAGCGCGTGCTGATCCGTAAACTGGTCATCCGCGATCATCTGGCCCAGGTGCTCGGGACCTTTGCGGTGATTTTGATTGCCAATGATCTGGTAAAAATGATCTGGGGCCCGGCGCCGATGATGATGAATATGCCGCCTAGTCTGGCGGGTCCTGTGCATTTATTGCCCGATTTGTTGTACCCCGCATATCGACTGCTCATTATTGCTGTGGGGCTGGCGACAGCCATGGCGCTCTATTTGTTTGTCACGCGAACACGCGCAGGCGTACTGGTGCGTGCAGGAGCTTCCAATCGGCAGATGGCAACCTTGATGGGGGTGCGTGTGCCATTGCTGTTTTTGGGTGTGTTCGTGATGGGAGCCATGTTGGCTGCATTGGCTGGTGCGTTGCTTGGTCCTGTGACTGCCATCCAGGCCGGCATGGGTGAGCAGATCCTGATCCTCGTGCTGGTGTGCATTGTGATTGGCGGAATTGGTTCAATGCGTGGAGCCTTTGTCGGGGCCTTGCTCGTGGGTTTTGTTGACACGGCCGGACGCGCCTTCTTGCCCATGTTGCTCAAAACGGTTTTCTCTCCGGCTGTGGCTTCCAGTGTGGGTCCCACGCTTGCCGCGATTTCGATCTATCTCCTGATGGCGATCGTTCTGGTGTTCCGGCCCGCGGGTCTCTTTCCGGCGCGCGGCTGATGAGGCGCGCATCTTTCATCTTGTCCCTGGCATGCGTTGCGCTGCTGGTGCTGTTTCCACTGTTCGCCCCGGCACTGGATCTGGGCTTTTATGTTTCCTTTGTTCGCCGGGTCATGATTTTTGCGCTGGCGGCAAGTAGTTTGAATCTGATCCTGGGATATGGTGGCATGGTGGCACTGGGTCATGCTGCTTTTTTTGGCGCGGGCGCATTTGTCGTGGCGATCCTCTCTGCAGAGGGTGTATCAAACGCCTTGATTGCCTGGCCTGTCGCGGTGCTGGTGACTGCATTGTTGGCACTGTTGGTGGGGTTGATTTCACTGCGAACGCGCGGCGTGTATTTCATCATGATCACGCTGGCCTTTGCCCAGATGATTTATTACCTGTTCGTTTCTCTGCGTAAATATGGTGGGGATGATGGGATGAATCTTGCTGCGCACTCGAAATTCCCAGGTCTTGATCTAGCGGATGACACTGGATTCTATTATCTGGTGCTGTGTCTCGTGTTCGCCAGTCTCTATGTCATGAATCGTATCGTGCAGGCCAGGTTTGGACTGGCCTTGCAAGGGGTCCGTGAAAATGCGTCCCGCATGGAGGCGCTCGGGTATCCGGTGATGCGCATCAAGCTGGTGGCCTTTGTCATCGCAGGCGCCTTTGCAGGGCTCGCTGGCGCGATGCTGGCTGAACATAATCTGTTTGTCTCTCCGAGTCTGATGCACTGGACCGAGTCCGCGAATCTCATCATCATGGTGATCGTAGGAGGTATGGGCTTGCGTCTCGGAGGCGCCGTCGGGGCTGCTGTCATGCTGACCCTCGAAGAATTCTTGCGCCTCTACACGGATTACTGGCATCTGCCACTGGGACTGTTATTGCTCGCGATTGTGTTGCTTGCACCACGCGGCCTGGCCGGTTTGTGGCAATCGCTTGCCCTGAAAATGGGAGTCAGACAATCATGCTGAGCACCCATCAACTCGTCAAACGGTTCGGGGCATTGGTTGCGACGGATCAGGTGTCGCTGGACCTGCGCGCCGGTGAGATCCACGCTCTGATCGGGCCCAATGGAGCCGGCAAGTCCACACTGATTCATTTATTGTCCGGCACCATGCAGGCTGATGCGGGAACGATTCATATTAACGGGCGAGACATTACGCACGCGACGACCCATCAACGCGTAGCGGCTGGTTTGTCCCGCTCCTATCAGATCACCAACATTTTTAAAGACCTCAGCGTTTTTGAAAATCTGATGCTGGCAGTCCAGGCGCATGCTGGCAGTAGTTTTAGTTTTTGGTCGGCGCGCAGCGCAGATCCATCTCTGGTCGTTGCCGCACAGGCACTGGCTCAGGAGTGTGCGATTGCGCAGCCGATGTGGTCGCTTGTAGCGGGCACCCTGCCGCATGGCGAGCAAAGAAAAGTCGAGTTTGCGCTCGCACTGGCCGCCAAACCTGCGGTGCTACTCCTGGATGAACCTATGGCGGGAATGGGGCCGGACGAAACCTTGCGACTGACTGAGTTGATCGAGTCGATGCGGGGACGGTTGACGATCCTGTTGGTCGAACACGATATGCAAGCGGTGTTCCGGCTGGCCGATCGGATCTCTGTTCTGGTGTATGGACGCGTAATTGCGACTGGCACGCCAGAGGAAATTCGACTCAACCCTGCGGTGCGCGAAGCCTATCTCGGGGATGAAGCACCATGCTGAAAGCCAGTCATCTATGTAGTGGCTATGGCGTGAGCCAGGTGCTTTTTGATGTGTCGCTGGAGATCGCAGCAGGTGAGGTGGTGACGCTGCTTGGGCGCAACGGTATGGGCAAGACCACGCTGGTCAGGACAATCTTTGGTCAGCTGTCACTTACCGACAAAGCCTCTCTGAATTTTTGTGATCAGGACATTTTGGGGTGGGCCCCCGACCGGATCGCCAGATTAGGAATGGCCATCGTCCCCGAGGGTCGCCAGTGCTTTCCAAACCTGACCGTGCGTGAGCATCTGACGGCCTTTGCAGCACACCGTAATGCGGATACACCGCAGCACTGGGATCTCGATCGGGTGTTCGAGATGTTCCCGCGTCTGCGCGAGCGTGCAAACAATATGGGTAATCAGCTTTCGGGCGGCGAACAGCAGATGCTTGCGATTGGTCGAGCATTGGTGACCAATCCTCGGTTGTTGATTCTAGACGAGGCGACTGAAGGGCTTGCGCCTAAGGTCCGAGAAGAAATCTGGCAATGTCTGGCGCAATTACGCCAGAGTGGCCAGACTATTCTGGTCATTGATAAATATGTCGAGCGGCTGATCAAACTGGCCGATCGACATATCATTCTTGAACGCGGTTGCGTGGTCTGGCAGGGAACCTCTGCTGCACTCGATGCCGACCGCAGCGTCTGGACACGTTACCTCGGGGTTTAACCCTGAGCCAGCTTTGCAAACACCCGATCGGCAGCATCAATGGTGGCAGCAATCACGCTGTCGTCATGGGTGGCTGAAACAAACCCCGCTTCGTAGGCTGAAGGTGCGAAATACACACCTTCGTCCAGCATGCCATGAAAGAAGGCTTTAAACATGTCGATGTTGCTGGCCGATACTTCTGCCAGCGAGGTCGGCACCGTATTCGAAAAATAGATTCCGAACATCCCGCCCTCAGAATCACCGCTAAAGGGAATATTGTGCGCGTGCGCGCGCGTCACCAGGCCGACGACCAGATTGTGTGTGCGTTGTGCCAGGTCTTCGTAAAAGCCTGGTTCGGACAGCAGCTTGAGCGTGGTGATGCCCGCAGCGACAGCGACTGGGTTACCTGACAAGGTGCCGGCCTGGTAGACACCACCAAGTGGGGCAATGTGTTGCATGATGTCCTTGCGCCCACCAAACGCGCCAATTGGCATACCGCCACCGATGACTTTGGCAAGCGTGGTGATGTCTGGTGTCACGCCGGTCAGACCCTGAACGCCCTGGGGGCCGACACGAAAGCCCGTCATGACTTCGTCAAAAATCAGTAATGCGCCGTGTTCAGTGCATTCGCTGCGCAAGGTTTCAAGAAATCCCGCAACAGGCTTGATCAGGTTCATGTTGCCAGCAATAGGCTCGACGATGATGCAGGCGATTTCTTTGCCGTGCTCGGCAAAGGCCGCTTTGACTCCAGCGATATCATTGAAGTCGAGCACAATCGTATGCGCGACAAATTCGGGCGGGACACCCGCTGAAGTTGGATTACCAAAGGTAAGTAAACCGGAGCCCGCTTTGACCAGCAGGCTGTCGGCATGGCCGTGGTAACAGCCTTCGAATTTAATAATTTTGTTGCGGCCCGTCGCGCCGCGCGCCAGACGAATCGCGGTCATCGTGGCTTCGGTGCCCGAGCTCACCAGACGTACCTGCTCAATTGAAGGCATGCGCTCAATCAGCATTTCGGCGATGATGATTTCGGCTTCGGTGGGGGCGCCGTACGACAGCCCGTGTACGGCGGCTTCCTGGACTGCACGAACGACTTCAGGATGCGCGTGTCCGAGAATGGCAGGACCCCACGAGCC
>CANBUF010000150.1 GCA_947372575.1 Alcaligenaceae bacterium
TCTCCTTTGCTCATGATGGCATCGCCTTGTGCCAAGGCCGATCGATAGCTCATGCAATCTGAGTCACTCATCCCTTTTTCGGCAGCCAGACGCGCCGCGAGACCTTCGAGTACCCCACGCAGATCAAAAATCGCAATCAGCCGATCCGCATTCAGACTGCGCACGGTATAGCCACGATTAGGCTGATACTCGAGCAAACCCTCTGCTGCCAGTCCGTTGAGCGCAGCCCGAATGGGCGTGCGAGAGACCTTGAGCATTTCAGAGAGCGCCATTTCGTGCAATCGCTCCTCGGGTTTGAACCGGCCCTCCATGATTTCTGCCCGTAACGCATCTGTGACAGATTGCGCCAGCGTTCTTGCAACCGGGATCTGACTTGCTGGGGTACGTGACACGGTCGCCGGATCAAACCGAAAGGCGTCAGATGCCGTCATTTTTACGGGCTTGGTATCTTTTGGATTCATGAGAGCGCAATAAATAAAGGGAATTAAGTACTACTTAATTCCAATGATATTGTATCCAATATCGTCGTATAGCTGTAATTTATTCGTATCAATTCAAACTATTTAGATACTTTGGATACAATTTTGTTGACAGTCTAAAAGCAAGATCAATACACTCAAGCCATCAAATAAATGTAATTCACCTGAAATTAACGGCTTCCGGGGTAGATAAACATGGCGATAGAGACTGGCGGCGCGCAAGCGCATGAGGCCGACAATGCGATCGAACGCATTAGCGACAACCATGCAGCGCACTATGAGCCCTTTGGCTGGCACCATTGGCCACAATCCCCCTGGTTTTCTTACCAGTTTCGTCGCGGGCTTGGCGAAACACAGGAAGGAGGCGGTGCAGTCAGCGAAGTTTTTCAGGCTGCTTCACGTATTGATCCGACTAGCGAAGAAAGCTGGCACATCGAGTGGAAGCGTATTGCGGATCGCAACTTTGAGCGCGCCCAAGCCGAAGAGCTGGCCGGTCACATCCGCACTGCATTAAATTGCTTTATGCGTGCGGCCGATTATTACCGTCAGGCAGAATTTTTCTTGCTGCCGGATGATCCGCGTCGTCTTGCCACATTCACCCGTATGGAAGAATCCAGCCATGGATTTCTCAAGCATCTGAACCCAGCAGGTGAAGTGCTGGAAATTCCCTACGAAAATGGCGCAACCCTCCCCGCTTACTTTGTACGCGCCCCCTTTCCGATTGCAAAACAGCCTGTGTTGATCTGCATGGGTGGTCTGGACTCCATCAAGGACGAGATGTGGTTCATGCAAGCACATGGTTGCCTGCAACGCGGTATTTCAGTCCTGATGATTGACGGGCCTGGTCAGGGTGGTGCACTGCGTCGCCAGAACCTTGTGAATCGTCCCGACACAGAAGTCCCCATCGGCTACTGCATCGACTATCTCGAGACACGCGCAGATGTCGACACAAGCAAGATTGCCGTATGTGGTTCAAGTCTTGGTGGGTACTATGCCGCCCGCGCAGGGTGCTATGAACACCGTCTTGCAGCCTGCATCTCACACGGCGCGGTCTTTGCAATCACGGATATGTGGGGCAATGCCGCAGAAGACCACGGCCTGTCGACCCATATCAAATGGGTGTTCGGTTGCAATAGCATGAAGGAATCGATGGAAAAAGCACGGGCCTTCACCCTCGACGGGCATCTCGAAAACATGCAGTGCCCTTACCTCGTCATGCATGGCGGTCACGATGTCCTGACCGTCTCCCAGGCACGCAAGGTCTATGACTATGGCGTGTCCAAGGGTGTGAATTGCACGCTCAGATTGCTCGAGGCCGAAGAGACCGGCGCGGAACATTGTCAGCATGACAATCCAACCATCGGCCAGGAAATTCTGTCTGACTGGCTGGCGGATCAATTCGGAATTGACCAGTCAGCGTTACTCAAGCTCTCGAATAACCCACTTATTTAATACTTCAAACAATATGGAACACGCATGAATTTCGGTGTCGATCACGTTCGCGCAGCAATCGTTGCGATTGACCTGCATCGCGGTCATCTGGACATGTCTGTTGCAACGATGCCAGCCACCCAGGAAATTGCAGACCAGGTGGTATCCGCCAATCGGCAACTCTTCGATTGGGCGCGCACGCAGGCTATTCCTGTGATTCATTTAGTAACCCAGTATCGCGATGCAGAGGAAATTCGTCTCAATGCGTTTTGGCGTACGCGAGCCGAAGATCCGAACAACCCCCGTAAAAATGTTCTCAAACACAATATTATTGGCATGCCAGGCGGTCAAATTATGCCGGGCTTGCTCGATGAACAGCGTGACTGGGTCGTTGACACCAAAAAACGCTATAACTGTTTTGTTGCGACTGACCTGGAACTATTGCTCAGATCGCATGGGATCAACACACTCATCATCACGGGTGTCAATACAAATAGCTGCATCCTGTCAACGGTGACGGCAGCCTGCTCCATGGATTATGCAGTGATTGTTCCAAGCGACTGCGTCAACACAATGGATCAGCCTGCCCTGCATGATGCAGCGCTGCTTTGTATCCGGACAGCCTTCGGGTTTGTAATGACATCGCAAGAGGTGATGCAACGACCTGAACTGAGAAACCAGGCTCAATGAGTAATCGGGCATGATTATTGCTTCATCATTTGATTGATGAATACTGGATTTTTGATTCGTGATTCGTGATTCGTGATTGATGCTTGAAGAGTAAATTATTGAGCACGACCGTTTTGTAAATTATTCAGCACAACCTTTTTTATTAAATTTTTAACCATTTTTGATTCAACCCGTTGCATCTCTCAAGATGATGCGTAGTTGGATAACAGGAGTCCCAGCATGGCCCAAACACCAGGCGAACGCGCCACTTACTCAGCGATTGTTGATCGTCCGGCACTAAAATTGCCTGACAACAACAAAATCATTGTCTGGACGATCGTAAATCTGGAAGTCTGGGATATTGGTCGCCCTATGGCCCGTCAGGTACTGCCTGCGCCAACAGGCGTGGCACTGCAACCAGACGTACCAAACTGGGCCTGGCACGAATATGGCATGCGCGTGGGATTCTGGCGCTTTAAAAAACTGTATGACTCACTGGGCATCAAACCAACGCTTTCTATTAATGCGCGCGTGACGGTCGATTACCCCCGAGTAGCACAGGCCTGCCTGGATGCGGGCTGGGAGTTCATGGGCCATGCCTACGAACAAATGCCGATTCATAAAGTTGAAGACCAAAAAGGCATGATCGAAAAATCCCTCGATACCCTCGAAAGATTTACAGGCAAACGCCCTGTCGGCTGGCTTGGACCCGGATTAACTCAAACATTTGAAACGCCCGATCTGCTGGCTGCTGCCGGTATCAAATATATTGGCGACTTTCCTTATGATGATGAGCCAACTGAAATCCAGACAGCAAGCGGTCCTCTGGTGACATTGCCCTACAGCGTAGAAAACAACGATATCCCGATGATGATCGTTCAACACCACGAGGCTGCCTACTGGACGCAAAAATGTATTGATACCTTTGACCGGTATTACCTTGAGGCTGCCGAGCGACCCAAAATCATGGCGATTGCCTTGCACCCATACATTAGCGGCCAACCTTTCAGAATCAAGTATCTGGAAAAAGTATACGAACACATCAACAAGCATAGCGGCGTGCTGCACTGGAATGGTGAACAAATTCTTGACTGGTACACCCAGTCAAAAAAGTGATGAATCAGATCACCTCCTTTTCTACCCCTTGCACCCGTTGCATGCTGCATAAGGCTGAGCGTTAATGTCTTTTACGTTGTTTCAAATCCTCAATGGCCTGACATTCGCCGCCTTGCTCTTTCTAGTGGCGAGTGGATTCACTCTGATTTTTGGATTGATGCGCATCGTGAATCTCGCGCATGGAGCCATGTACCTCATGGGCGGGTACGTGGCCTATGCTGTGGCCACGCAATTTGATAGCTTTGTGCTGGGGCTGGTGGCAGGCGCTGTTGCGACGGCGCTGATGGGCCTGGTCGAGCAATCACTCCTGCGCTTTGCAAAAGGCGTCGAACTGCGCCAGGTCCTCATGACACTTGGACTGGCGCTGATTATTGACGATAGCGCACTAGTGATTTTCGGTGGTGATACCTTCAGCATGCCAACATCAGACATCCTGAAAGGTCCCCTTGAGTTCTTTGGCATGGCGTATCCACGATATCGCCTGTTTGTGTTGCTTGTAGGCATCATCATTTTTATCCTGTTGTGGCTTTTGATGAATCGATCACGACTGGGGGCTTTGATCCGGGCGGGAGTCGATGATGCCGAAACCGTCGAAGCGCTGGGCGTCAACATTCGAAAAGTCTTTATCTTTACCTTTATGCTTGGCATGGCGCTAGCAGGAATTGCGGGGGCGCTAGGTGGTGCCTTCCTGTCACTCTATCCAAGCGCAGACTCGGAAATCCTGGTCTACAGCCTTGCCGTTGTCATCATCGGTGGGAGAGGCAGCCTGGGAGGTGCGGCAGTGGGCAGTCTGGCAGTCTCGATGCTCTCCACATTTGGCCAGGTCTGGTTCCCCGAACTTTCTTACTTTGTCATTTTCGGACCGATGGCGCTATTGCTCGCGTTTCGACCAACCGGCCTGTTTGGTCGTCCTCAATAACAGCGAACAACTTCCATGAACATGACCCATCAAAAAGTCTGGACCGTTTGCACAATTGTCTTGCTTGCCCTGATTCCCTTTGCCTTATCTGGATACCAAACAAGCCTGGCAACACTGATGCTCATCTATGCGCTGCTAGCAATGTCTATTGACATCATGGCAGGATATACAGGTCGTACGCCTCTGTGTCACGGCGCAATTTTTGGAGTCGCGACCTATGTTGTGATGTATTACGTCACCTCCGCAGGAGGTAATCCCTGGGTCGGCATGCTGTTAGGGATCGGGCTGGCAGCATTGGTATCTCTTGTTTTCGCGCTCTTAGCGGTACGCACCTCGGGCGTCTATTTCCTGCTGCTCACACTCGCCTTAGGCATGGTGATCTGGGGTGTCTGCCAGCGATGGACGTCAGTGACCGGCGGTGAAAACGGGCTACGCGGCGCCGTTCGTCCTGACTGGCTCGTCGATCCTTCGCGTTTTTATTACTTTGTGCTGGCTGTCGGACTCGTTGCGACACTCATCATGTGGCGTTTTGTGCAATCACCCTTTGGTCTGTCGCTCAAAGGCATTCGTGAAAGCGAATCGCGCATGAAAAGTCTGGGATATCACAGCACGCGCCATCTGATCATCGGATTTGTTTTTTCAGGTGTGATGGCAGGCGTAGCGGGCGTTCTCTACGCTTTGTTTAATAGCTTTGTCAGTCCATCAAGCGTAGCGCTTGCCCAGTCTGTCAAAGGCTTACTGATGGCCATTATTGGTGGCGTGGGTACTTTATTTGGTGGCGTGGTCGGCGCAGCGGTCATTATCATTCTTGAAAACGTTGTCAGCTCATTTACCGAACGCTGGTCAATGGTACTGGGTGTCTTGTTTGTTCTGACGATGATCTTTGCTCCAGAAGGCATTGTTGGAAAACTACGTTCAATCAAATGGTCTCGCAAGGGATCAAAATAAGTCGAGTACTTTAATCGTACTTAAATCGAGTTCATAAGTCTGTTCAGTCAATAAACACTCTCAGGAGAGCAAGATGGATCGTCGTACCTTTC
>CANBUF010000151.1 GCA_947372575.1 Alcaligenaceae bacterium
CACGATCACGCATTTGACACCAGGCAAGGCAAGCGCCTTGGCAGTATTGATCGAGCGAATATTTGCATGCGCATGGGGTGAGCGCAAAATTTGCGACCACAACATGCCAGGAAGTGAATAATCGGCGCCGTACTGGGCGATCCCAGTCACTTTCTGTACGCCATCTGGACGAACCGGACTGGTTCCAACCACTTTCATTTCTTTGGGGGTGAATTTAGTTTGAGTCAGCATGTTCAGGCTCCGCGCATTTCACGGGCAGCGGCAAGCACTGCTTCGATGATTTTGTTGTAACCAGTGCAACGGCAAAGATTGCCGGCCAGCCAGAAACGCACTTGCTCTTCGGTTGGGTCCGGATTGCGTTCGAGCAACGCCCGTGCCGCGATCAAAAATCCCGGTGTACAAATCCCGCATTGCAACGCGGCATGTTCTAGAAACTTACGCTGTAACACGTGCAACTGCTGTCCATTGGCCATGCCCTCGATCGTCTGGATGCTCTTGCCATTGGCTTCGACTCCAAGAACCAGACAGGAACAGACAAGACGTCCATCGACCATGACGCTACAGGCTCCACAATCACCCGTTCCGCACCCTTCTTTGGTGCCGGTCATGTGCAGATCATCGCGCAAAACATTTAAAAGCGTCTGCTGGGTTTCACACAAGAACTCAACTGCGTCACCGTTAATCACGGTGGAAACATGATGCTTAGACATTTAATTGATCCCCTTGGCTCGGTTCAGGGCCACGACTGCCGCACGGCGAGCCAGCACACCTGCAACTTTGATTCGGAACGCTTTGGTTCCACGTTTGTCATCGATTGGACGTGCGGCAGCACTGGCGGCGGCGGCAAGCTTTGTCAGCGCAGCCTCATCGACCGTGGTGCCGATCAGCGCAGCCGCCGCCTCAGGCACCACCAGCGCACGTTCTGCCACGGCACCGAGCGCAACACGTGCGTGGGTGCAGATGCCATGTTCGTCAAGGGTCAAATTAATCCCGCATCCAACCACAGCAATATCCATTTCGGAACGTGGGGTAAAGCGCATGTATGCATCGCCGGATCGGGGTGCACGTTCAGGCAGGAAAAACGAAGCGACGAGTTCGCCCTTTTCCAAGGTCGTTTTACCCGGACCGGCAGCAATCTGCTCAACAGGAATATCACGACGACCTTTAGGTCCTACAACGCTGGCAATCGCACCTGCCGCAATCATTGCAGGCACGGTATCAGCCGCAGGTGACGCGTTACAGACGTTACCGCCCACTGAAGCACGACCTCTTACCTGAACCGAGCCCACCCAGTTGCAGCCATCAATCACACCTGGCCACACCTTTGCAAAAGCTTTGTTTTCAACAAGGTGCATACAGGGTACGGCTGCCCCAAAACGGTAACCGCCATTCTCAATCTTGACTGAGGTCATCTCATTGATGCCTTTGACATCAATGACCATCTCTGGCTTGGACATCCCCGATCGCATCTGAATCAGGAGATCGGTGCCGCCGGACAGGATTTTTGCCAGACCTTGTGACCCGGCAAGAAGCGCAGAAGCTGCCTCAACCGTCTGTGGTGTTTCAAAACGTATTTCGCTCATCTCGCATCCCTGATCATTTTTATCCAACTCCATTTATACCTAACGGATCATTGATTCTATTCTATATATAAAGTAAGTTAAAACACGTTTGTCCCTTGAGAGAACTATTCAATGAATCCAGCCATCGAAGCCCAATTCAACCCTCGCACCACCGTACCGGATGTCGATATCTATACTGTGCGAGGCGACAAACTTAGCGAACAAGCCCGTCAACGCTATAGCTTTGAGGCCAACGTCCGCTATGGGGACGGTCCTCTGGCTACGCTGGACTACTTCCCCGCCTCGCGTCCAGGACGACCACTTGTTGTGTTTTTGCACGGCGGATACTGGCGTGCGCGCGACAAAGACAACTATACGTTTGTGGTCGAAGGCCTTATTTCAGCAGATTGTTCGGTTGTAGTCATGAATTACGACCTCTGTCCGGCGGTCAAACTCTCAGAAATCGTGCAACAGGTAAAAGATGGCTTTGAGTGGATAGCGAATCAATCCGGGCGCTGGGGCTTTGATCCTAAGCAAATTTTTGCATTTGGTCACTCAGCTGGTGCGCACCTGATTGCAGCCATTCTGGCGCAAACCGGTGAGTCTTATCAGCTGCCTAAAGGCATTATCAAAAAAGCCTACCTGATCAGTGGCGTATATGACGTCGCCCCCGTTCTGGACATGTCAATCAACGCAGAAATTCGGCTACTCCCAGAGGAGGTCGAGGCGATGAGCCCCCTGAACTTCAGTTTCGATCCTGAGACAGATTATGAAGTGTATGCCGGTGGTGCCGAACCCAGAGACTGGATTGCTGAATCCAGCCGTTTTGCCGAGCATTTAACCAAAAACGGCTGCGCGGTTTACCATGCGACCCTGGACGATCTGAATCATTACTCCCTGATGTTTGAACTCGAAACACCTGAGGGACTGCTTGCACAACGCATCCGGCAGGACGTACTGGCAGTTTGAGGAGATTGGGCGCGCACCAAGTGCGTTCATGCATGTCGCAACATAACAATAAAAGAGATGGGCTCACTGTTGAGACCAACTTCGCAAAGAACAGAACGATTCAAATGCTTTCCCAAAAAAAATCAATAAAGACAACACAAAAAAATTCCCCTAACAGCCCTTCTCAGATACATGGCATCCTGGCCATCAGAATTTTTCTGATTTTTGCTTCAGGCTATTTTTTATCCTACGCCCTGCGCACGGTAAATGCAGCACTGGCTCCCATGCTCGCCGCAGATCTGCATTTATCAGCGGGTGCTCTGGGCTGGCTGACCTCGGCCTACTTTCTGGCTTTTGCTGCGATGCAAATCCCAGTCGGCATCTGGCTCGATCGCTATGGTGCGCGTCGAACAGAGGCAGCCTTACTGGTCGTAGCGGCGATCGGCGCCAGCCTCGTTGCGACGGGGGAATCACTTTGGTCAATTTCCCTTGGGCGTATTCTGATTGGGATGGGCGTAGCACCCTGTCTGATGGCACCTTATGCTTACTTTCGCCGCTGCTTCGCACCCGCACAACAACCAAGACTCGTCATGGGGATGCTACTGATTGGCGCAGCAGGTGCGCTGGTTGCGACACAACCTGCCCTGACATTTGCCAACGCAGTCGGCTGGCGTCAGTTTTTTTTCATCGCTTGCGGGTTGCTATTGCTCAGTGCTTCGGGAATATTTTTTCTGACGACCGATGCGGATCGACAGGCGCACAGCACGACCGGCCAGAGTGCTCAAAAAACAGATTTCCTGACACTCTCTCGTCACCCGGTGATGCTGCGCTGCATCCCTGTCTGCATTTTTACCATTGGTGGTTTTGCGGCACTACAAACATTGTGGGCGGGACCGTGGCTCACCGCTGTGCTCGGCATGCAACCTGAGCAGGCAAGTATGGTCTTGCTCTATTTGAATGCCGGCCTCATGGTCAGTTATCTCGTAATGAGTACCATCAGCCCCTGGCTGCTGCGCACGGGTCTGAGCCTGTTTAAGCAATCGATGATTGCACTGGTCTGGTTACCAATGGTTTTTGCACTCATGGTCTGCTGGCAAGGCCCGCTTTCCTGGATTTGCTGGCTATTATTGGTACCAGTGATCCCGGCCATGTATTTATTGCAGACGCAGACTGCCCTGGATTTTCCTGGACATGTGGCGGGTCGTATTCTCACCACATTCAATCTGATGACCTTCGCAGGCACTTTCCTGGTTCAATGGGGGATAGGTCTGGCCGTCGATGTGTTCATCTCTCGCGGCTATTCCCAAGCCAATTCACTCAGACTGACCTTCGCAAGTCTCGTAGCCTTGCAAGTGGCCAGTCTGGTGTGGTTTGTTATTTGCCACAAAAAGAAAACGTCAGTCGCTTCCAGCCAACCCTAAACGTTCGATCATCTTTTTTTCACTGGCAAAACTGGCTTTCGCAAACTGTGTGTATTGAGCGGTATCCATGTAAATCACTGTCTGATCATATTGCTTGAACGAGGCTTGGACGGCGGGATCATCCAACGTTTTTTTGAAAGCATCGTGAATGATTTTGACCACGGCAGGATCCATACCGCGTGGACCACACACGCCATAGGGTGAGTCGGACACAGTCTCATAACCGAGTTCATTGAGTGTTGGCACATCAGGCCAGCGTGTGGTGCGCTGACTGCCGTAGGTTGCCAGCAGACGCAGCTTACCGGCGTCAACCATCGGCCCCCAACCCGTCGAGTCACTGGTGGCCATCACATGCCCCCCCATCACAGCCTGCAAGCTTTGCGCATTACCTTTATAGGGAATGTGGGACAACTTGATTCCAGCGCGCTGAGCGAACTCCTCAACCGCCAGATGTGGACTGGTGCCGGTGCCCGGCGTGGCATAGCTGAATTTCTCGGGATTGGCTTTGGCAAAAGCAATCAGATCTTTAATGCTTTTGATGGGAGAATCCTCGCGCACGACGAGCCCAAAGGTATAGCCCGTCAAACAGATAATCCAGGTAAAGTCATTGAGCGTGTCGTACTGCACCTTTTGCATATGCGGAATGCGAAAAGCGCCAACAGGAATTTGAGCCAGTGTGTAGCCATCAGGCTTGGCGTTCATGAGCTCAATACCGCCAAGCATGCCGCCCGCTCCCGGTTTGTTTTCGACAATAATGTTCTGATGCAGGATTTTGCCGGCACTCTCGGCCAACGCACGCATCACGATGTCGGTGCCGCCTCCTGCAGGCCAGGGACAAATATATTTGATCGTTCGGCTAGGATAGGACTCCGCTCGGAGCAGGCCCGGCAAAAGCGATCCGGCAGCAAGTGCCGTAGTTGATGCAAGAAAACTGCGACGATCTGCCATACTTGTCTCCTACCTTCTTCAATGAGGTCAGTGGTGGCATGGTAAATCCCCATTTGCTGCTTGGCAAGCGGAGCGGTATGCTGCCGACAGGTTGCATCGTGCGAAAGCTCATTTAAGCCTGCGCAGACCAGATAATCGAGAATATAGACAAAAGAAAATGAAAAATATCAAAGAGCTAATAGGCGCATGCCTGATGGCCGTGGTTTCCACGACCTGTGCCGCACAAACCTCACAAAACGCACAAACATATCCCAGTAAACCCATCCGCTGGATCGTGCCCTACACCCCTGGAGGCTATACCGACAATGTGACACGCATGGTCACGGCGCGTTTGCAAACCTTGCTGGGCCAAACCATTATTGTCGAGAATAAACCTGGTGCCAATTCAATCATTGGTGCGGATATGGTGGCAAAAGCTGCCCCAGATGGCTACACCATGCTGACCGTGATTACTGCGCATGCAGCGAATGCAACCCTGTACGATGGCCGCCTGCCATTTGATTTTTTTAAAAATCTGGCGCCGGTCTCGCTGGTTGCTGTCTCGCCACTCATCCTGACGGTCAGCAAAGACTTTCCCGCAAAAAATATGGCAGAACTCATTGCCTACGCCAAAGCGAATCCAGGCAAAGTCTCCTACGGCTCCTCTGGTGTGGGCTCCGCCGCGCACCTGACCTCTGAACTACTCAGCCATACGGCCGGCATTGAGATGGTGCATATCCCCTACA
>CANBUF010000152.1 GCA_947372575.1 Alcaligenaceae bacterium
TGCCAGCTGCGTTCAGATCCGCCCAGATTGCAGGGAGATTTTCTTTTTTGATGCCGAGCAAATCAATCCTCTGTCCACCTGTCACCTTGACGGTTGGTACCTGATATTTATCCGCCGCATCGGCAATCGCGCGTAATTCGTCAGGCGTGGTCAAGCCACCCCACATACGCGGAACCACAGAATAAGTACCATCTTTCTGAATATTCGCGTGCGCACGCTCGTTGATAAAACGCGATTGAGGATCATCGACTGCTTCGTGCGGAAAACTCGAAATCAAGTAATAGTTAATTGCTGGGCGACATTTATCACAGCCGTTTGGAGTCTTCCAGTCCAGAGCACTAAACACCGCCTCCTTGGATGTGAGGTGTTTTCCTGTGATGGCCTCGCGCACGGTTTTGTGTGAGTGTTCGGTACAGACACAAACTGGCTTGGTGTCTTTCGCTGAAGGTGTGTAAGCACCACCAATTGTCGAACCAAGGATTTGCTCAACCAGTCCCGTGCACGAACCACAGGACGAAGAGGCCTTGGTGTGCTTGCGTACTTCGTCGAGCGTGAACAGGCCATTTTCCTTGATGGACTTCACAATCGTGCCTTTGCACACACCATTACAACCGCACACCTCTGCACTGTCAGGCATTGAGGCGGCCTGACTTTGTCCTTTATGTCCGGCGTCCCCCAGGTGCTGGTTGGCAAATGAATTACCGAACAGAAGTTGGCTGCGGATTTCATGGATATCCTGACCGTCTTTCATCAACTGAAAGTGCCAGCCGCCATCCGTCGTATCGCCGTAGAGCACGGCACCGACCACGCGATCGTTCTTGATCACAATCCGCTTGTAGATCCCTGCCTGCTTATCATGCAGCAGAATATCCTCGGTCTCTGGACCACCGCTGAAATCACCCGCGGAAAACACGTCAATTCCAGTGACCTTGAGTTTGGTTGATGTGACAGATCCCTTATACGAGGCAATACCGAAATTTGCCAGATGATTGGCGCAAACTTTACCCTGTTCGAATAGCGGCGCGACTAAACCGTAGGCTACGCCACGATGCACGGCACACTCACCCACAGCATAGATGCTGGGATCAGTAATCGTTTGCAAAGTATCCGACACCTGGATGCCTCGAACACGCCCACTGCCACAATACAAGCCTGCCGCTTCGGCCAACGCATGATCAGGCCGGATACCAGCTGCGATCACCACCAGATCTGCAGGCATTTGCATGCCATCTTTCAGACGAACGGCAGTGACACGGCCACCATCTTCTGCAAGCAAGGCTTCAGTATTGCGACCAAGTAAAAACTTCATTCCTTTAGCCTCAAGTGAGGCTTGCAGCATATCGGCTGCTGCCCGATCGAGCTGACGCTCCATGATCCAGTCGGCAAGATGCACAACAGTGACTGACATGCCACGCATCATCAATCCGTTTGCTGCCTCCAGGCCGAGCAGGCCCGCTCCGATGACGACCGCATGCTTGTAGCGCGCCGCAGCATCAATCATTGCCTCGGTATCAGCAATATCGCGATAGCCCAACACACCAGGCAAATCATTGCCTGGAATCGGTGGGATAAAAGGTTTAGAGCCCGTTGCAAGCAACAGACGGTCGTATTCTTGTTCGGTACCATCGTCGGCGATCACACGACGGCGCACACGATCAATCGTGGTGACTTTCTTGCCTGTATGCAGCGTAATACCTTTGTCGCGGTACCAGTCAAGATTATTGAGCATGATCTCTGGCAACGTCATCTCCCCTGCCAGCACGGGCGAGAGCATGATGCGGTTGTAGTTACCATGCGGCTCGGCTCCAAAGACCGTGATGTCATATAAATCAGGGGCCAGTTTGAGCAGCTCCTCGATCGTTCGCACACCGGCCATACCGTTTCCGACGAGCACAAGTTTTTGTTTTTTCATGATGATTCCGCGAAACAAAAAGCAAAAACGGCGCCCGTCGCTCCTCAAGATTCTCTCGAGAAACAACGGACGCCGTTGTCCGTAAATCCAAATTCTGGTTATGCGACCAAGCTTCGTTGCCTGGCGTAGTTATTTCAAATCAAGCAATATTTATGCCAGCTTTAAGATTTCACTCTGGTCACGCGTCAATTCCGCCAACACAGGAGCTCAGGCCGCGATCGCTTCGAGCGTCGCAGCGTGATCGCTTCGAGCGTCGCAGCGTGATCGACTTGCTGAAGATGTGCCATGCCGGTCACCACATTGCCAACAATCATCACCGAGGGACTCCCAAGCTTTTCAGCTTCAAGTGTGTGGACAAGCTGTTCGAGCTGACAGGCGGCATGACGCTGACCAGGCAGGCTGGCATGCTGCACAATCGCAACCGGCGTGCTAGCAGGCAAGCCCTGCAATAAACCCATCATGATCGAAGCGGCACTGGTGACCCCCATATAAATCACCAGCGTCAGTCTCGCCTGGTGTGCACAGCGAGCCAGACTGGCCCAGTCAATCGCCGTATCGCCAGGTTTATGGTGCCCAGTGATCAGCAAGACACCGTGTGCATGATCGCGATGCGTGAGCGGCACATTGAGTGCGCTTGCTGCCGCAAGCCCGGACGTGATGCCATTGACGACATGGACATGGATACCCGCAGCCTCTAGATGCTCGACCTCCTCACCTCCGCGACCAAAAATAAAGGGATCTCCACCTTTGAGACGCACTACGACCTCGCCGTTCTTGGCCTCTTGAATCATCAGTTTTTCAATCAGGCTCTGGGGGGTGGATTTGCACCCTCCCCGTTTGCCAACATGAATGATGCGAGCCTGCGCGCAAGCATGCGCAAGCACCTCTTCATTGACCAGATCGTCCACCAACAGTACCGTTGCTTGCGAGATGGCACGGACAGCCTTGAGCGTGAGCAATTCTGGGTCTCCCGGGCCAGCGCCTACTAGCGTGACATCGCCCGCTTTTGCTGCGATCGAGAGATAATGTTTAGTGGCGTTCAGGGTGCTCATGGTTGTTCAATCCATTGGGAATTCAATTGTCGATTCGGTCTGTTTGACGGACAGACATGACAAACCGACAAAAAAAAGACGCCCACTTCGGCTGCCAACTAAGTGTTGTCGAACCAAAATGGACGTCATTGTCCGTTTCCTGCTTGAGAGGTCATCTGCTTTTACATAGGAGACCATCGCTGCATAGAAAACCATCGTTGGCTTTCCTAAAAACACATATGCAAAAAACATGCCAGTTCTTCACAGACGCTGACATAAGAGGCAAAAACAACTGCGGAAGTATCTCTATTGAGGAGGGCAAACAGGTCAGCCAGGCATCAAACGCTTCACTGCAGTGCAGCAATCAGTGCAAATGCACCATGCCGGTGCGCCTGCCAAGGAAGGATACTGACGCCTAAAACGAAGAGGAATGCCGATGCCTCAAGCAAGGCAGGATGCTGATGCATGAGCCGCTCAAACCCAAGACAAATTACTTGCGCTTGGGCAAAAGCTCAGCAACTGTCAAAACGGAATGCGCCACATCGACCAGTCGACGATTCTGGCTCATCGCCTGTTGGCGCAACAGACTGTAGGCTTGATCTTCACTTAAAGCATGATGTGCCATCAACAGACCTTTGGCGCGTTCAATATGCTTGCGCTCATCAAGCGCGGCACGCACGGCAGCCAACTCCTCGTTCGCAGCCTGCAATTGATGAGTTTGAGTCTGCAACGTATCAAATATAGCGCGTGTCAGGCGCGAACCCATCGCGTCGATGGCTCGCGGATCAATTGGATCCTCGGTCTGGTCCAGTCCAGAAACCAGCACAGAACCAGGTGATGTCGGCTGCGTAGCGATGAAGTCAATCATCAAGGCTTGCTGGTCTTGCAACTCGGACTGCGCTTGGGCAACACGGGCCTGACACGCTTGTTGCAGACTCGTGGTCACATGCGTCTCGACAAGATACATCTCATCCATGCGCTGCGTGCAGCAATCGAACCACGGATCTGCCATATTTGGCTCAACAGAGACACCCGGCGTCATAAGCTTGCGCCGCATTCTTTCGATCTCCGTCATCGGCATGGTTCGCTGGAGCACTCGCCATTGAGTGAGAATAGTCTCGCCACAGATGCTCTCGAATCGTGCAAAACATTGCTCCTGCAACTCGATCAGATGCGTGAGCGACTGCAAATCCTCTGGGCATACCAGACCACTTGCAAAGGCTCTTGCCCCAGTTGCGCGTTCCTGCCCGACAAATTCCTTTCCCTGCATGAAATTGAATAACGCAACCAGTAAGCGTGAAACGGTTGCATCAACCGAGACGTCAGCCGCCTCAAAAACAAGCGACAACAAAGCACCAACAATCCGGTTATAGCCTTCGCTTGACTGCGCAGGAGAACAAGTCCGCTCACGCACACTATCGCGAATTTGAGAGAGGTCCTGAAGCGAATTCAAGGCGATCGCAATCCGGGTACAGAGCCGCGAACCACCTGCCAATCCGTCACCGGGGTCAATTCGTTCAAGCCAGGCAAGCACATTATTCTGGGCCCTATCGCTATCAGCGATGCGTTCAATCCATTGCAAACCAAAACGCTGACCTTCGGAAGCCCGATATACGTTGGACACACCGCGCTCGCGTTGCAACAACTGCACAAGTTCGCTTACCGCACGCACCAGCTCACAGGTACGATTCAGCTGTTCGAGCTCGTGAATCTCATAACGGCGAGCAGCGACAAGATAAGCAATGGGTGTTTGCATTAGAAATCAGGGTCAGAAAAAAGTACCGTTCAACTCGTCAAAGTAAGGTTCAACTCGTCAACGCCTCAAGCCTAGTACTGACTACTTTTTTAAGGTTAGCAATTTGCGACTTAATATTGAAATAGAACCTGACCTCTGTCGCCGAGAACCAAGTAGATACATTCAGCGCATCGTAATAGTCTAGTCGCTGAGCGATATATTCAAGTTCGGCTTTCGTTTTGGCAAGCATCAGCTGCTCATCAAGATCCCGTAAATCATAAAAAATATCAGTCATGGCCTTTTTGGATGGAAAGGTCCTGAATCCCGCAATCATCTTATAGACGGGATAGACCACTGCCACTAAGCCGAGAATCAGCACCCAGACGTTATCAATAATGCTACCCAGCCAGAGGGGGAGGTATTTAAATACCTGAGGCATTCCCTGATCATAATAACGACTGGCCACAGCACTCAAAGGAAAACCGGAGTCCAGATCACGCGGAAAAAACCCGGGTTCTGAAAAAAACGTAGTTTTACCTTTATTGACTTCGCGGGCCGCCATGATAAATGCCCACTGGATCGCAGGGTGCAAGGACTTCTCGATTAACAGGTTTGCAGTCGAGCTGATGATCTGCGTATCCTGCGCAGGATAGACTGTTGCGATGTCGAGGGATCCGATCGGTATCCTCAGTATCTGCAGATAATCGAGTTTTTTGGCATAGGCTTCTGCCAAATTAAAACTCATAAACTTGATACTCTTATCAGCCAACAATTTTTGCACCGTAGGTGAATCCATACTATCGACAAAGAACATGGCATCGATTTTACCGGCCTGCAATTGCTCTGCGGCCTCGAGATGCGGGAGTTCGAGCAGATTAGGTGTGAGATCCGTCGCCTCATGATTCAGCTTGTAGA
>CANBUF010000153.1 GCA_947372575.1 Alcaligenaceae bacterium
GGGACCGCAGCCGCGATTCCCGGCACGCTGGTTAATCTTGCTGCGGGTGGGGGCACACTGGATGCTGTGCGTTTTGGTCATCCCTCCGGCACCTTGCGCGTGGGTGCGCAGGCCAGCGAAAACGATGGCGAATGGACTGTAAAAAAGGCCATCATGAGCCGCAGTGCGCGCGTCTTGATGGAAGGCTGGGTCCGTATTCCTGGTGACACATTCTGAGTCGATTGCCTAACGATCATCCAGGGTAGTGTTCTCAACTACACTGGATGTTTCACGAAGACGCCGCCCTTTCTTTGTGCGGCGTTTTTTTTTCACTGGTTCATCATGGCACAATACATTTCATTCATTCTGGTCTTTTCCTTCAGCTTGTTTACAACATGCGTTTTTCTTTTTGTGATTTCAGGTGTCTACCTGTTTTTACTTAAGATCAAACAGGCAAACAAACTCTTCAAGCACCCTTACCTGCGCGATACGGATTACAGCCGCTACCCATTGGCCATCAAAATGGAAATTGTGCTGGATTACTTCCTGCGCCTGATGTTTCCAAAATCCGACAAATGGATCGCGGGCAACGCGAACAAACTACTTGCTCACGTCGATCCCAAAACCATCCCCTGGAATATCCGATGGCCAATCGTCGGACTCTGGAGTGGATGTCTGATCGGCATGGTCGCGATGCTCACGCTTTGGATCATCATCCTGAGCGGCCTCGCTAAATAAGCACAACACCCAGGAGCGCAACAGATGACCCTCGCAATTACCCACAATTCCGCCGCCTACTGCTTTGAAGCGGACGTCGATGGACACCGCTGTGTCATCGACTACCACCTGCGCGACAAAATCATGACCGTGACACACACCGGAGTTCCTGAGCAGGTAGGCGGTCGCGGCATTGCTGCCGTGATGACCCAATTCATGCTCGAAACGGCCCGCTCTGCAGGATGGAAGGTCGTGCCCCAGTGCAGCTATACCGCAGGTTACCTGCGCAAACATACTGAATTTTCCGATCTGATGAACTGAAGCCTCGGCACTTCAGATCGCGACCAGAACAATGGAAATAGACGTATAAAAAATTAAGTCTTATATAAGATATAAGACACTTGCCCCGATGTGATCTTCGATTTACAATCAATGCAGATTTGCAGTATCTTTTTTTGTGACCCGTCGGGTACCTCTTGCGGCACCCTCATTCAAACTTTTCTAAGGCGCTCCCATGCTTGAAGCCTATCGCCAACACGTTGCAGAACGCGCAGCACTCGGTATTCCGCCGCTGCCACTGACTGCCAAACAAACTGCTGACCTGATTGAATTGCTCAAATCGCCACCAGCTGGCGAAGGCCAGGCCCTGCTGGACCTGATTGTTCACCGCGTACCTGCTGGCGTAGATGATGCCGCCATGGTCAAAGCATCCTACCTTGCCGCAGTCGCACTCGGCACCGAAAAGTGCCCGCTGATCACTCGCGCCAAGGCAACAGAGTTGCTCGGCACCATGCTGGGTGGCTACAACATCGGCCCCCTGGTTGAGCTGCTTGATGACGCAGAAGTCGGCACAATCGCTGCTGATGCACTGAAAAAAACCCTGCTGATGTTTGACGCGTTCCACGATGTCAAAGAAAAAGCCCTCAAAGGCAATGCAAACGCTAAAGCCGTGATGCAGAGCTGGGCTGACGGCGAGTGGTTCACCAGCCGCCCCGAAGTCCCACAAAGCCTGACCGTGACAGTATTCAAAGTCACAGGCGAAACCAACACGGATGATCTGTCACCTGCTCCGGATGCCTGGAGCCGTCCTGACATTCCATTACATGCTCTGGCCATGCTTAAGAATCCGCGTCCCGGGATCGAGCCACAGGAATCCGGCAAGATTGGTCCGATCAACTTCATCAACGACCTGAAAAAGAAAGGCCATCTGGTTGCCTACGTCGGTGATGTGGTCGGCACAGGTTCTTCACGTAAATCCGCCACGAACTCCGTGCTCTGGTTTACTGGCGAAGACATTCCTTTTGTTCCAAACAAGCGTTTTGGTGGTGTCTGCCTGGGTAACAAAATTGCCCCGATTTTCTACAACACCATGGAAGACGCAGGCGCCCTGCCAATCGAACTTGACGTCGCCAACATGAACATGGGCGATGTCGTTGAATTGCGTCCATACGAAGGCAAGGCTCTAAAAGACGGCAAAGTTATTTCAACGTTCGAAGTCAAATCAGAAGTGCTGTTTGACGAAGTCCGCGCCGGTGGCCGTATTCCCCTGATCGTCGGCCGTGGCCTGACAGGCAAGGCACGCGAAGCACTCGGTCTGCCTCCTTCAACATTGTTCCGCTTTCCGCACAACCCTGCCGCCTCCACCAAAGGCTTCACACTCGCCCAAAAAATGGTCGGTCGTGCCTGCGGTTTGCCAGAAGGCCAGGGCGTGCGCCCAGGTTCATACTGCGAACCAAAGATGACCTCGGTCGGCAGCCAGGACACCACAGGCCCCATGACCCGCGACGAGCTCAAAGATCTCGCCTGTCTGGGCTTCTCGGCAGACCTCGTGATGCAATCGTTCTGCCACACTGCGGCCTACCCAAAGTCTGTGGATGTCAAAACACATCACACCCTGCCCCAGTTCATGAGCACGCGCGGTGGAATTTCACTGCGTCCAGGCGACGGCGTGATTCACTCGTGGCTTAACCGCATGCTATTGCCCGACACAGTCGGCACAGGCGGCGACTCACACACACGTTTTCCGATCGGCATCAGCTTCCCGGCGGGTTCAGGTCTGGTCGCGTTTGCTGCAGCAACCGGCGTCATGCCTCTGGATATGCCTGAATCGATCCTGGTTCGCTTCAAAGGCAAAATGCAGCCTGGTGTGACCTTGCGTGATCTGGTAAGCGCCATTCCACTTTACGCCATCAAAGCAGGTCTGCTGACTGTTGAAAAACAGGGCAAGATCAACGCCTTCTCAGGCCGCATCCTCGAAATCGAAGGCTTACCAGACCTGAAAGTCGAACAGGCTTTTGAATTGTCCGATGCTTCAGCCGAACGCTCCGCAGCAGGTTGCACCGTTCGCCTGAATAAAGAACCCATCATCGAGTACATCAACAGCAACATCGTGATGCTCAAGTGGATGATTGCCAATGGCTACGAAGACGAGCGCAGTCTGGCCCGTCGTATCCACGCAATGCAAGCCTGGCTCGCCAAGCCTGAACTGTTAGCGCCTGACGCTGATGCAGAGTATGCCGAGATCATCGAGATTGACCTGGCTGACATTCATGAGCCAATCGTTGCTTGCCCGAACGATCCTGATGATGTCAAGACACTCTCAGATGTTGCTGGCGCCAAGATTGACGAAGTCTTTATCGGCAGCTGCATGACAAACATCGGCCACTTCCGTGCAGCCTCCAAGCTGCTAGAAGGCAAGCGCGATATGCCCGTCAAGCTCTGGATTGCACCACCTACCAAGATGGATGCAGCCCAATTGACAGAAGAAGGCCATTACGGCGTCTTTGGCTCAGCAGGTGCGCGCACCGAGATGCCAGGATGCTCCTTGTGCATGGGTAACCAGGCACAGGTTCGCGAAGGCGCGACCGTCATGTCGACCAGTACTCGTAACTTCCCCAACCGTCTGGGAAAGAACACCAACGTGTACCTGGGTTCGGCCGAACTGGCTGCGATCTGCTCAAAACTCGGCAGAATCCCAACCAAGGCAGAATACATGACAGACATGGGCGTACTCACTGAAAGCGGCGACAAAATCTATCAATACCTGAATTTTGACAAGATTGCCGATTACAAGGATGTCGCAGACACCATAGATGCCTGAAATCCCTGCGAGTCTTAACACTCGCTTCAAGCACTGAACAACACCCCAAACGCTGGACGCTCGTCCTGGCTGTTGGGGTGTTTTTTATCGAATCGCCGACGAACCAACGGCACTTTAGAGTGTTTTTTATCGCACCGCCGAAGAACCAACGCTACGATTCACCAGCAAGCAACGCGTTCAAATCAACTTGCGCAACTGCTCGACAGATCGAGCCAATTCCTTCATGTTGCTTCCTGTTTGATCTGAACCTGCATTCACCTCCGATGAACTCGCATAAACACTGCTCATCGCATGGTTGATTTGCTCTAGGGCCGCTGCCTGCGAAATGGCATTTTTTAACAGCTCCACATTGTTAAGGGTGAGCTCATCAGCCAGTGCATTGATCTCACCAAAAGCATTACTGGCTTGCAATAAACTCTGGGAGGTTTTTCGACCCGACTCAATATTTAAACTGTAGGCCGAGTGCATCGAACCCATCGATCGCTGAACACTTAAAGCCACATCACCTACTTCTTGAGCAAGTACTTTTATTTGACTTGAAAGCGACTGCATTTCACGCGCAATGATCGAAAAACCCACACCATACTCACCTGCGTTAACAGCTAACACCGAAGCGTTTAATGTCAGCATCCCAGATTCACTGGATAGCTCACTTGTTTTATTTGAAAGGAGTTTGACTTTTTCTAACTCATCTTCCAAGACACTCATCTTATCCGTCAAATTTTGAATACTGCTCTCAAGCGCAAGCATATCTGCCTGACTTTTCAGCATCACATGCTGATTCTTCGTCGCCGTTGCTTGTGAAATACCTGCCAAATCGGCAGTTTTTTTGGACTGTGCCGCAACCAGCTCTGCAGATTTAGTGAGCTCTTGAATCGTTGCACTCGTCTGCATCACAGCGCTATTCAAACTTTGGATGATGCCACCATTTTTCTTGACAACATTCTCGGTATCTAAGACCGAGTTAGAAATATTTGTAGAATAAAAAACGATATCTTTGATAAGCTTGATAGTCGCGAATCCACATAAGCTCAAACCGATCGCCAGAGAGATCAGTACACCATAATTTATATAAGATTGAGCATTGGTAATGGCTTGAGTCAGTTGATCACTGGCGCTATGCCGCAGTTGCAAATCTTTTCGTGATACAGCCTCCGCATCCAGATCCAGTGTTTGAATAAAACTAATCAGTCCTCCTTGATTCGCTAACTCAAGTGCTTCCTTTTGATTACCTGCTCTGACTTTTTCAATAATTTGACCGGAGAGCAACTCTACTTTTTCTAAATTCGCGCGGAGGTACTCCCCATCCACCATATCACTATGCGTCTGATTTTGTTCGAGAATAATTGATGCCAGGGTTTCACGTGCCACGGCCTTCGCATTGTTGTAGGTAGTGAGTGGATATCCTTGTTGAATACTCTGCTGACCATTAATAATGACTAATGCATAGGTCGCCCTTGCCATTCGGGACAGGCTTGAATTAAAAAGCAAGACATTTGGAGCGATATTCACAGTCTGATCAAGTGAGACAATCGCCTCTTTGACCTGACCTAATCTGAAATTAACCAGACCGTCGAGCACGCCAATCGATGCGAACGGCAAAATCAAACAAAACAAAAACAGATATCGAAATCTAAGATAAGAAAGCCTCCCTTTGAGGAACCTAATGAAGGAGCGATTATCCATACTGACCTCTAGTGGACATATGTCACTGTGTGAGGAAAGAGAGCTTCCAGAGGTTTAGGATCAATAAAGTCGTGGTAATCC
>CANBUF010000154.1 GCA_947372575.1 Alcaligenaceae bacterium
ACAGCGCAGCAATATGCCCACGCCGAATTAATGGATCGGGTTGGTGCGAAGGGCGGGACTCGAACCCGCACACCTTTCGGCGTCAGGACCTAAACCTGGTGCGTCTACCAATTTCGCCACCTTCGCAATAGTAGCCAAGCATTGTAGCGCACCCTCGGCGTGGTTTCCGACGCCTGGCTTCCAAGAGGTCTTTCTACTGGTTAAAATAGAGAAATGAATCCGCGCCTAGACACCCTGCAGCCCTATCCTTTCGAAAAATTACGTGCCCTGCTCGCCCAGGCTGGCCCGCTCCCAGAGGGGCTAAGACCGATCAATCTATCGATCGGCGAGCCCAAACACGCCGCTCCAGAATGCATCAAAACAGCGATGCTGGGCGCGCTGGGGGGACTGTCCGTCTACCCCCCGACCAAAGGCGAGCCTGCCTTGCGACAGGCAATCAGCCAGTGGATAGGCCGACGCTACGGCATCCCTGCCCCCAATCCTGACACGCAGGTATTGCCTGCACTGGGCTCGCGCGAAGCGCTGTTTGCCTTTGCACAAACGGTACTGGACTCCACCCAAGACGGTATTGTGGTCTGTCCCAACCCTTTTTATCAGATCTATGAGGGCGCTGCCCTGCTGGGCGGTGCGACGCCTTATTACGTGAATTCTGACCCAGAACAGAATTTTCGTTGCGACTGGTCAACGGTACCCACAGAAATTTGGGCGCGCACGCAGTTGCTGTTCGTCTGCTCACCTGGCAACCCAGCCGGTAATGTCATGTCGCTCGAAGACTGGAAGCAACTGTTTGAGCTCTCCGATCGCTATGAGTTTGTGATTGCTTCAGACGAGTGCTATTCCGAGATTTATCTCGATGAAGCGAGCCCACCCCTGGGTGGCATGCAGGCAGCCTTTCAGCTGGGACGCCACGATTTTAAGAATCTAGTGTCTTTTTCGAGCTTGTCCAAGCGTTCCAACGTGCCCGGCATGCGCTCTGGATTTGTCGCGGGCGATGCGACGCTGATGGCTAAATTCCTGTTGTATCGCACCTATCACGGCAGCGCGTTATCGCCCGTGGTGTCCACGGCCAGCATCGCTGCCTGGAACGACGAAGCACATGTCATCGATAATCGCAGCCAGTACCGCGCCAAATTTGATGCCGTCCTCCCAATTCTTGAACCTGTGCTCGACGTCAAACGTCCTGATGCCTCGTTTTATCTTTGGGCGGGCACGGCAGGTCCTGATGATGTGTTCGTGCGCGACTTACTTAAGCAAACTGCGGTTACTGTCCTCCCGGGCAGCTATGTGGGTAGAACTGTTCATGGCGTCAATCCTGGTTTGAACCGAATCAGGATCGCTCTGGTTGCTCCACTGGCAGATTGCGTTGAAGCGGCGCACCGTATTGCTGCATTTGTTCGCCAGCATCAGTAAATAATGGATTGATGTTGGTAACGTTTAACGACAAGTTTATGTTGGTCACGTTGAACGAAAAAATTTTCTTTAGTGTGCCGATACTGACTTTCCTATAGTATGCCGGCATTGAATTTATACCCTTACTGAACAACACCTTACACAGGGCTCTTATGACACTCGATCTACAAACCACCATTGAAAACGGCTGGGAAAATCGCGCCACACTTTCACCTGACATGGCTGATCCCGCCATCCGCGAAGCCGTTGAACACACGATTAACGCACTCGATACAGGCTCACTTCGCGTTGCCGAAAAAATCGACGGAAAATGGGCTGTGCATCAGTGGATTAAAAAGGCTGTGCTGCTTTCGTTTCGACTGTATGACAATGCGATCATCGGACAGCCACCGGTGCAGTTTTATGACAAAGTTCCACTTAAGTTTGCCGATTTTCATGCGGGTGCTTTCGAGGCCGGTGGCTATCGAGTCGTCCCTCCAGCAATCGCACGACGTGGCGCTTTTATTGGCCGCAATGTGATATTGATGCCCTCTTTTGTCAACATCGGCGCCTACGTCGACGAAGGCACCATGGTTGATACCTGGGCCACCGTTGGCTCTTGCGCACAGATCGGCAAGAACGTGCACCTTTCGGGTGGCGTGGGCATTGGCGGCGTGCTTGAGCCCCTGCAGGCCAACCCCACCATCATCGAAGACAACTGCTTTATCGGTGCGCGCTCCGAAGTCGTCGAGGGCGTCATTGTCGAAGAAAACTCAGTATTGGCGATGGGCGTTTTCCTGTCCCAGAGCACGCGCATTTACGACCGCGAAACCAAAGAAATTCATTACGGTCGCGTGCCTTCCGGTTCGGTTGTCGTCCCGGGCTCACTGCCATCGGCCGATGGCAGCCATAGTCTGAATTGCGCAATCATCGTCAAGCGTGTCGACGCACAGACGCGCGCAAAAACCAGTATTAACGACTTGTTGAGAGCCTGATGCGAGCAACAATCTGATGTCTGACAATATCCACGCATCTCGGGATGCTTTGCTTTCTGTGCGAGATCTGATTCGCTATGGTGTTTCACGATTCAATCAGGCCAAACTATTTTTTGGCCATGGTTCGGACAATGCCTGGGACGAAGCCGTCTATCTCGTGCTGTTTGCACTGCACTTGCCACCCGATCAGCTCGAGCCTTTCATGGATGCGCGGGTTTTGCCAGAAGAGCGCGCACGCGCTCTCGATCTGATTGATCGGCGTTGTGAGTTGCGACTGCCCGCGCCTTACCTGACACAGGAGGCATGGCTTCAGGGCTATCGCTTCCACGTCGATGAGCGGGTCATCGTGCCACGCTCCCCACTCTCTGAACTACTGATGGCTCAGCTCAGTCCCTGGATTGCAGATCCTTATGAGGTCACCAGCTTACTGGATCTGTGCACGGGCTCAGGTTGCCTCGCAATCATCGCCGCGCACCAGTTCCCCGAAGCGCTGGTTGATGCCACAGACATCTCTAAAGAAGCACTCGAAGTCGCTCAAATAAATGTGCGTGAACATGCGCTGAATGAACGTGTCAATCTGCATCATGGCAGTCTGTACGATCCACTTCCAATCGCTTCACGCTACGACATCATCATCAGCAATCCGCCCTATGTCAACAGTGCGTCAATGCTCACACTGCCCAACGAGTATCAGCATGAGCCATCACTCGCGCTTGCAGGCGGCGAGGATGGTATGGATCTCGTGCGCACCATCATTGAACAAGCGCCTGCGCATCTCACGGACCATGGAATTTTGCTGATCGAAATCGGACACGAACGTCATTACTTCGAAGCTGCCTTCCCAGAACTCGATCCTGTCTGGCTAGACACCACAGACTCTTCGGACCAAATTCTGTTGTTGACCCGCGAGCAGTTGTCCTCGTGATTCGCGCCTCGGGACTGACCGTACGGCGTGGTGCGAAAGTACTCCTCGACCAGACAGATTTTGTAGTGCACCCAGGGGAACGTGTCGGCTTTGTTGGCAAGAATGGTGCTGGTAAATCCACGCTCTTTGCGCTGATTCAGCATGAGATCGAAGCCGATGCCGGCAACCTGGACATACCTTCGGGATGGCGTGTCGCCAGCGTCGAGCAAGAGATTGCTTCGAGCGATATGCCAGCGCGCGAATTCGTCATTGATGGAGACGTGCGGCTGCGCCAGTTACAAGCACAGCGCCTCGAAGCCGAGCACGATGATGGGCATGAACATCATGGCTCACGTATTGCAGAACTCGAAGCAGAACTCATCGAAGCGGGTGCCTGGACTTCTGCCTCGCGCGCGGAGCAACTGCTAGCGGGCCTTGGCTTTACGCCAGAGCAATGGCTCCAACCGGTGGATAGTTTTTCCGGTGGATGGAGGATGCGTCTGGCCCTGGCGCGTGCCCTGATGGCGCCTTCGGAACTCTTGCTGCTTGATGAGCCGACTAACCATCTGGATCTCGATGCCATGCTGTGGCTCGAGCGCTGGCTGGCGGCTTATGAAGGCACGGTCCTGCTCATCTCGCACGACACCGAGTTCCTCGATGCTGTGGCCCAAACCATTCTGCATTTTGATCACGGCAAACTGAATCGCTACAAAGGTGGCTACGAAGATTTTGTCATACAGCGTTCTGAACGCTTGCGCCTGACCAAAATCGCCTTTGACAGGCAGTCACGCGAAAAAGACCGACTACAAGGCTTTATTGACCGTTTCAAAGCTAAAGCCTCCAAGGCTAAGCAGGCGCAGAGCCGGGTCAAAGCGCTCGCACGTATGGATTTACTCGCGCCGATTCATGCCGAATCTGGAATCGATATCCGTATCCCCTCGCCGGCAGAAATGCCAGATCCGCTGCTGGTGCTTGATGATATGCAGGCCGGCTACACCACCTCGAGTGGTGAAGTCGTAACAATTTTGCGCAACGTCAAGCTCATGGTGCGTGGCGGCGACCGGATCGGTATTCTGGGAGTCAATGGCGCCGGTAAAAGCACCCTGGTCAAGACGCTCGCGGGCGAACTTGAGGTCCAGGGCGGCAGTCGGAACGCCTCACGCGGTCTTGAAGTCGGCTACTTTGCCCAGCATCAGCTCGACATGCTGGATCTGGATAGCAGTCCTCTGGAGCATCTGGCACGTCTGGCACCTGATACACGTGAGCAGGAATTACGCAATTACCTGGGTGGTTTTGGTTTTGGTGGTGATCGAGTCACCGACAAAGTTGCCCCCATGTCTGGCGGAGAAAAAGCGCGCCTGGCCCTCTCTTTGATCGTCTGGCAAAAACCCAACCTCTTATTACTGGATGAGCCGAGTAACCACCTGGACGTTGACACGCGCGAGGCACTCACGCGTGCCCTTGCCGAGTTCGGCGGCAGCATGCTGCTAGTCTCGCATGACCGGCATTTATTGCGCACAACCGTTGATAGTTTCTGGATTGTTGCAAACGGCCGCGTAGAAGCCTTTGATGGTGACCTCGAAGATTACCGTGACTGGCTGATGCAGCACCAGGCCAACGTGCGCAAAGAAGAAGCTGCGGCGCGTCAAGCCTTGCGTAGCGAAGTCGGCAGCACCACAGGTCTGGACAACACGGGAGTTGACCGCAAACAGCAAAAGCGCGAAGAAGCTGAGCAGCGTCAGCGCGTTGCCCACTTGCGTAAACCTCTGGATGCCAAGCTTAAAAAGGTCGAGAAAGAACTCGAACAGGTGCAGGCACAGCTGGTGAGCCTCAATACCCTGATCGCTGATCCTGACTTTTACTCGGAAGCACGACGACAGGAACGAGTCACCAGTATGGCTCAGCACGGGGAGCTGACAAAGCGCTGTGCGCAACTCGAAGAAAGCTGGCTGGAGCTTCAAACAGAGCTTGAAGATCTTGGCAACGCCTGATACTGGCTTGGGAACATCTGCTACGTCTTAGGACATCTGATACCTCTTGGGAACGCCTGATAAACCCTGCTATCGATCAAAAACAATTAAAGCTTTCCAATTGAAGCCAAAGATACTTTAAGTCTGAGGCAAAACCTGGAAAGAACAGCTGGATGCACGGAAATCCCTTATTACAAGTTAAAATATCTGCAAATAATAAAAAGAGACTTTGCGTGGGCTGCCCCTTGCCCGCGTGGGGTTTTTTTTTGCCTTGCCTAA
>CANBUF010000155.1 GCA_947372575.1 Alcaligenaceae bacterium
TAGGCATACACAGTCAGAGCAAGGGTGACACGCGGGTGGCACCTGGACCGCTCAGAACCTGAACACGTTGTTTCAACGTGATCAGGACATCTGACTCTTGGGCAACACTGCGTATTTCGCCATTATCCAGACGAACTACGATTTCATAACCATCGGTTTGGCCTGTATGGTCTTCAGTTGTATCGCCTGAAAGGGTCCCAAGTATCGCCCCACCCACCTGTGACAAGGAACGATCCGATCCTGAGGAGGCGTCAGTATGTGTCGCGACACGCTCCTCATTGAGAAAAATTGCACGCACACTGATCACCGTACCATTGCGGGCAATCTGCTCCCCCTGACCAGATCGGTAAGCGGCTGGGCCGGCTGATCCGGCATTTGGATTCGCGCACCCCGCGAGCACTGCTGCACAAATCAGCAGCATGCCATACGTGGGAGCGAATATTAAATGACGCCGACCAGACGCATAAACAGCAGTCATCCTCTTACCTCTGCAAGAAGCTATTAATCATCAACCAGGCAAATGCAGACCGAACTGGGCATGCAGCTGAGCACTAATCTCGGCACGACTGGGCGCATGATTCTGCGGGCCACGTGAGGCAATCTTGATCGAACCCATCAGGTTGCCGAGTTTGCAGGCATCGCTCCAGCCCCAACCCAGAGTCAAGGCGTAGAGCAAACCTGCACGATGGGCATCCCCACACCCTGTGGGATCGACTACGCCAGCAGGTTGCACGGGGTCGATGTGTTCTTCGTGACCACCGGTATAAAGTGTTGCACCATTTGCGCCACGAGTGACGATCACTGCCTGCAGGTCTTGGGCTAGCTGGGCAATTGACTTACCCGTACGCTGCTCAACCACACTCGCCTCATAGTCATTGACACATAACACCTGCGCGAGCGAGAGCATATGTTTGATGTCCTCGCCATCAAACAAGGGCATCGCCTGTCCAAGATCAAAAATAAATGGTGTGCCCTGAGCATGCAGCCGTTTAGCATGTGCCAACATCCCGGCTTTTGAGTCGGGCGCCACAATCGCCCAGGGAGCCTGTTGGCCACTCAAGTCATTCTCCGACGAGAACTCCATCGCACCAGGGTGAAAAGCAGTGATCTGATTATCATCCAGATCATTGGTAATAAAGCACTGCGCGGTTAACGTCTCTGGCACCACACGAATCATGCTGACATTAATACCCAGTTGCTCAAAGCGCTGGAGATAGTCCGAAGCATCTTCGCCAACTGTTGCGATTGGCAGGGGCTGACCACCCAGCAAATTCAGGTTGTAGGCAATATTGCCTGCGCAGCCACCGAACTCTCGACGCATGCGAGGCACCAGAAAAGAAACGCTCAGCGCATGGATGCGATCAGCGAGAATATGGTCTTTAAAACGTCCGTCAAATACTGCAATGGTATCGAATGCAACGGAACCACAAATCATTACGGGAGCGGTCATGCTCATGCCTCAAGGAAAAAATTTATCGAGTTGAAAACCATTAATCTGCAATCCACTCACCGCAATTGGCAAGCTGAGATTGACTTCCTGCCCTGCTGCAAACGCCTGATCAACCAGGCTGGAGGGCAAATACTGATGTGGAGCGATCATTTTACGTACGACAGTTGTGCCAGACGCATCCTTGAGCTCCAGCACCAGATGAGGCCAGGGCTGGCTCTTATCATACCGGTTACGCATGGTGAAGCGTAGCTTCAAATCGGTTGGCTGCCCGTCCTGCGCTTGCCCGCCCGCTTGCTGTAACGAAGAAGCATCGATCGAGATGCGCTCAAGATGGCGACTCAGAGACACCTCGCACCCGAGTCGTGCGCAGGCAACCATCATTAAAGGCTGGACAACAGGCACACGGGTGACGATCTCGTTGCGATACAGATAAAGGACTTGTGCGATCAACGCCAGCAAAGCCAGAACGCTACCAAGGCTCCACAATACCCGCACAAGCATTTCGGGTGTCTGATCATCGCTCAAAAAGTCAGGCTGCGAACGATCAGCACTCAGGAACGGCTCATGCACTCTGATTTCGCCACGCACAGCAGAAGGACTCACCGTCGATGCCTGCACAACACGCTCAGAGGGGTAATTATCTGAAAACACCTGAGCTTGTGCATAGGCCGGCTCGGCCACAACTTGTGGATATTCAGGCTCAGCCACAAACGGAGGATATTCTGGCTCGGCCACAAAACCAGAGCTGGACCTGCCACGCAATACCGCAGGCGCAGCATGATCCTGGACAACCGGAGACTGGGGCTCTTTGCGGATAGAGAAGTCAGCATTGGGTGGCGCTATGGGAGCAACAGTCTGAGCTACCTTTTTTGTCAGCGTCGGCAACTCATTTTCAAGATGCGCAAAACCATCAAAAATTTTTGCACACTCGCCACATCTCACCAGACCATCATGCAAGTTCAGCTGCTCTGTCGAAACAATAAAATCATTCCTGCAGGCGGGACAACGCGTGACGAGACTCATCGCTTCGGCCTGTCAGGGCTTTGTGCCTGCAAGGCATACCCAGCCATCGCGTGCCTGCCAGACGGACATGGGCAACCAGGGCGCATAGGCGGCAGCAACCTCCTGGGCCTGACGCTCAAGCACACCGGACAAAATCAGCTGTCCACCCGCACGCACCCTGCCTGCCAGCATGGGCGCGAGAACTTTGAGTGGATTAGAAAGAATATTTGCAACCACGACATCAAACTGACCATCCTGCAACCCATCGGGGAGCATCGCGTCTACCGTCACTTGATTCGCCAGGGCATTATCGCGGGTCGACTGGACAGCCTGCTCATCGATATCTACACCAACTGTTCGCGAGGCACCCAGCATCGAAGCGGCGATCGCCAGAATCCCGGAGCCGCAACCATAATCAAGGACCGTCGCCTGAGGCGGCAAACAATCTGCGAGCCACTCCAGGCATAAGTGCGTTGTGGGGTGGCTCCCAGTTCCAAACGCCAGACCTGGGTCGAGCTGAATGGCAATCCGACCCGGTTCAGGTGTGGCTGGCATCTGATCCGCATGCCAACTGGGCACAATCAGAATCCGCTCACCAACAGAAATCGGTCCAAACTGCGACTGCGTCAAACGTACCCAATCCGCGTCAGGAACATCCCTGAGATGTCGGGGCAAATCCTCAATCGGTCCAGTTTCCTGCAAGGCGGCCTCGAGCATTTGCTCGGGATCTGCACCGTCAGGCAATAACACCACCAGATGGTTGCGTGTCCAGGCTTGCGAGTTAGGCTCGCTGCCAGGTTCACCAAATAAAGGCTGTTCAGCTTCTGTATCAAGATCTGCATCTTCGACCGAAACCGAAAGCGCACCCGCCTCAAGCAACGCATCCGAAAGTGACTCGGCAAAAGAACCCGGACACAGCAATACCAATTCACGCATGACGTTTTCCGTTCATCCGGTTGACAAGCCCGGGTTGAGTCAGCACCGCACCGGTCAAGGACGGGCTGCCAGTTTTTGTTCGAGATAATGAATGCTGGTGCCACCTTCGACAAAGCGCGCATCGACCATCAATTCACGATGCAGGGCGATGTTGGTCTTGATACCATCGACCACCATTTCTGAGAGGGCGATGGTCATGCGTGCAACGGCCTGGGCACGCGTATCACCATAGGTGATGACCTTGGCAATCATCGAATCGTAATGGGGCGGCACAAAATAGCCATTGAATACATGGGAATCAATCCGCACCCCAGGACCACCTGGCGTATGCAGATTGGTAATGCGACCGGGGCTGGGCACAAACGTAAAGGGATCTTCAGCGTTGATGCGGCACTCTAGCGCATGCCCCTTGAAGACGATATCACGCTGGCGCAAAACGAATTTTTCACCAGCAGCAACACGGATCTGCTGCTGCACCAGGTCGATCCCGGTGATCAGCTCTGTCACAGGATGCTCAACCTGAATGCGTGTGTTCATTTCAATGAAATAAAACTCGCCATTTTCAAAGAGGAATTCGAACGTACCCGCTCCGCGGTAGCCAATTTTGCGACATGCCTCGGCGCAACGTTCACCAATTCGCTCAATGAGCTTGCGTGCAATACCTGGCGCTGGCGCCTCTTCGATTACTTTCTGGTGACGACGCTGCATGGAGCAGTCCCGCTCACCTAGCCATACCGCGTTACGTTCACCGTCTGCTAGCACCTGAATTTCGATGTGGCGCGGATTTTCAAGAAATTTTTCGAGGTAGACCTCGGGATTATTAAAGGCTGCACCGGCCTCTGCCTTGGTCATCGTGACAGCATTGAGCAAAGCGGCCTCTGTGTGCACGACACGCATGCCGCGTCCACCACCACCACCCGCAGCTTTGATAATGACCGGATAACCGACCTCACGGGCCGTACGCAGAATTTCTGCGGGATCGTCAGGCAACGCACCTTCAGAACCAGGTACCACAGGCACTCCCGCCTGGATCATTGCCTGCTTGGCACTGACCTTGTCGCCCATCAGACGAATCGACTCGGGACGCGGTCCGATAAAAACAAAACCGCTCTTTTCTACGCGGTCTGCAAAATCGGCATTTTCGGACAGAAAGCCATACCCAGGATGGATGGCCTCTGAGTCCGTGACCTCTGCAGCCGCGATAATCGCTGGCATATTGAGATAACTGTCGCGTGAGGCTGCGGGTCCGATACAAACTGACTCGTCGGCGAGCCGGACGTACTTTGCATCTCGGTCGGCTTCTGAGTGGACGACCACAGTCTTGATGCCCATCTCGCGGCATGCACGCTGAATACGCAGCGCAATTTCGCCTCGGTTGGCGATCAGGATTTTTTCAAACATATCAGGCAATCACGAAAAGGGGCTGGCCGTATTCCACAGGCTCGCCGTTTTCAACCAGAATTTCTTTGATCACACCTGTTTTGTCCGCTTCGATTTCATTGAGGAGTTTCATCGCTTCAATGATGCACAGTGGCTCGCCTTCTTTGACTGCCTGGCCAACCTGAACAAAAGCGGCTGCGCCAGGATTGGGGGCACGATAAAAGGTCCCGACCATCGGCGATTTAACGGTGTGGCCGACAGGCGCAGCAGGTGGCATCGCCGCAGCAGTTGCGGCGGCCTCTGCTGCGGTAGGTGCTGGCGCGGGCGCGACCGGTGCGACTGCCGGTGCATACGCCACGGGCTGTACCGTCTGGGAAAACTTCACAATACGAACCTTGCCTTCACCTTCGGTAATTTCGAGTTCGGCAATGCCAGACTCTGCAACCAAGTCAATCAAGGTTTTCAGTTTTCTGAGATCCATAGTTATTCCGTAAAGTTTTTTAATGAAACAGTGCGTGATTGACTCAGGCAGACTGTACGTGTTGCGCGGCAAACCGCACTGCGGCCTCGTAGCCATGCGGACCAAGACCTGCCACCACACCTATCGCCAGATCGGACAAATAGGAATGATGACGAAACGTTTCGCGCTGATAGACGTTTGAAAGATGCACCTCGACAAAAGGGATCTTGACTCCCGCCAGCGCATCACGGATTGCAACGCTGGTGTGGGTATAGG
>CANBUF010000156.1 GCA_947372575.1 Alcaligenaceae bacterium
CCCCGGTTGCACGCCTTGACCTCGTAGACGCAAGCGGTCCCAAGGTATTCAAAACAGGCGAGCAGGTATATAAAGCAGTCTGTGCGAGCTGCCATGCCGCTGGCGTGGCAGGCGCGCCAAAATTTGCAGATGAGGCAGCCTGGGCTCCACGCAACAAGACCGGGTTAGACGCCATGGTCAACAATGCGATCAAGGGTAAAAACGCGATGCCTGCAAAAGGTGGCAATCCTTCACTGGATGACTTTGAAATCTCCCGTGCAGTTGTTTACATGGCAAATAATGCCGGTGGTAAATTTGCCGAACCCGCAGAACCTGCCCCAGCAGCGCCTGCCAAGTAAACTATTTTCAGCTTAAGGTGTTGTCGCTACGGTGTTCAACACCTGTGCGACACACTAGACAGAAGTTTTGCTACAGATCAAGATTCCAATTGCAGCGCACAAGCTGACCAAAAAAAACGCACCTGACTTAATCGGTGCGTTTTTTTTATTCCACGAGCAGACGAATCAGAGTCCAGTCCGAGTCTGCAACAGTGACATACCCAGCTGTACACGACGCTGCAACCACAGGCTTGGGCGATAGCGCGGGTCTCCCGTGACTTCCTGCATATTTTTCAAAATTTCCAGGATTTGAGCGGTACCCAGCAGATCACCCAGAGCCAGGGGGCCTTTGGGGTAGCCCAGACCGAGCGATACCGCGCGATCAATGTCCCCGGGGGTCGCAATATTCTGCTGAGCAATATCGCAAGCGATATTCACAATCATTGCCTGCACACGCTGTGCAACAAAGCCTGCGGAGTCTTCGATCACACTGACGCGGATGTTATCTCGACCCAGCAGCGCATGGGCGACTGTTTTCCACTTTTCGTGCGTTGCAGGCGAGACCATCAACGTGCGACGACGTGTCTGCTCAAAATCATTCAGGGTATCCAGGCCTACGGTCCGAGCCGCGTCAAGCCCTTGCAATGCCACCTCAGTCGATACGTCACGTCCGTAAGGTGTCACGACAATCAGACAGTCTGGTCCAGGCGTACTGCCCATCTGGAGGGTCGCGCCCAGACTGCGCAACAAATTGACCGCACGCGCATGGCCCAGCGCATGAGCATGGCTGACCCAGACTTTAGCGACAGATTGCTGCTCTGGTGCTGGAGGCTCGATCACGACTTGCTTCTGACCATCGACATAATCATAAAATCCAGCTTGGGTTTTACGACCAAAAATCCCACCTGCGACGCGCACCGTTCCTATTGGCGAGGGCTTAAAGCGCGGCTCATCAAAGAACTGTCGATAGATTGATTCCATGACGGCATGCGAGACGTCCAGGCCTGTCAAATCCATCAATTCGAAGGGACCCATTTTGAAACCGGCCTGTTCACGCATGATCGCATCGATCGTTGAAAACGAAGTCACGGCTTCTTGCGCAATACGTAATCCCTCAGTGCCCATTCCTCGCCCGGCATGATTGACGATAAAACCAGGCATATCCTTTGCCCGCACGGGCGTATGGCCCATACGTTGGGTGAGTTCCATCAACGCGTCACCGACTGCGGGATCAGTCTTCAAGCCATCAATCACTTCGACCACTTTCATCAGTGGCACTGGGTTAAAAAAGTGATAGCCGGCGACACGTTCTGGGTGTGCGCATATGGCAGCGATCGAGGTGATGGATAAGGACGAGGTATTCGACACCAGAATGCAATCTTCAGAGACAACGGCCTCCAGATCGCCAAAAAATTTCTGTTTAATATCCAGTCGCTCAACAATGGCTTCAATGACCAAATCGCAATCCGACAAATCCTGAACCTGACTGACGAGATGGACATTGGCCAAGGCAGACTGCGCCTGCTCATCTGTGATTTTTCCTTTGGCTGCCAGTGTCGTCCATGTAGTCGCCAGACTTTCGCGCGCAGCTTCAAGCGCCTGAGGCTGCACATCAAACAGCCGGACAGTCAGACCTGCCTGGGCAGCAATTTGCACAATCCCACGACCCATTGCACCCGCACCTGCCACACCTACGACTCGTATATTTTTCATCTCTTGATTCCTATCCATTTTTTATAATCATTGCTTCATGCATTGAACGCATTTTGTGTGTACATTTTGCCTCAAATGCAACAATTAAGCGGACCGCCTGCATTCGAACTAAAGTGACGACAAGATTTCACATTTTGATAATTATCCAGAACGCTTATGACAACCATGCTTTCAACAGGTTCACCCATTACAACGGCCCAGGTACAGGTCTTGTTTGCCAGTCGGGATCCGCAGGGTAACAAAGGGACGTTCGGGACGGCCGCCATCATCGGAGGCGCCACTGGCATGACGGGTGCCGCCATCCTTGCTGCGCGCGCAGCACTCAAAACCGGAGCAGGCAAAGTTTGCGTCGGTCTGGCGCAAACACCCTCGCCAGTCGCCTATGACGCCCAGTTCCCCGAACTCATGCTTCACACGGCGCCAGACCTGATTGCGCAGGCTGGCAATATTCAGGCCTGGGCTGCAGGCTGCGGTCTCGGGCAGGCTACCCAAGCGATAGGCTGGTTACGCCTGTTATTCATCTCCCGCAAAGGCGCACCGCTCGTACTGGATGCCGACGGCCTCAATGCGCTAGCGAGCGGCGCCGTATCCCCTTCGTGGGGGCGAGGCGAAGTGGTGCTCACTCCGCATCCCGCCGAGGCTGCGAGACTCCTACACCTCACCACGGACCAGATACAGCATGATCGGCCAGCGGCCGCACAAGCGCTCTCCAGTAAATATCGTGCCTGGGTTGTACTCAAAGGCGCAGGCTCGATTGTGTGCGCACCGGATCAATCCTGGCAGATCAATACAACTGGCAACATTGGTCTGGCGAGTGGTGGCACAGGCGATGTCCTGAGCGGAATCCTCGTGAGCTTGCTCGCTCAGGGTATGCCCATGCACATCGCGGTACCTGCCGGCGTATGGCTGCATGGCAGCGCCGCAGACCGACTGGTCCTGCGCGGAATCGGTCCGATCGGACTGACGGCTGGTGAGCTCGCTGATGCCGTACGCGATATTCGCAACCAACGGCCCTAATGATTCGATATCCAATTCACGACTGCCCTTTCATGGAAGCTTAATATGTCTACCCCTCATGTCACATCTGGCAACCCAGGCGAGGCCTTAGCACTGGCCGCAGGCATTCGAACCTGGATTGAATGTGAATCCCCCTCCAGTGATCCACAGGCCATCGAGCGCATGGCGCAGCTGGTCGCAGACCAGGCGCGCGCGGCAGGCCTCACCGTGACCCTCACCCATGCGGGGCCCAAGCACTTGCCGATTCTCGTTGCGAGCAATCGTGCGCCAGGAGACGATCGACCAGGCATTCTGTTATTGGCGCATCTTGATACCGTGCATCCCATTGGCACACTGGACATCAATCCCTGCCGTATCGAAGATGACAAACTTTTCGGTCCCGGCAGTTTTGACATGAAAGGCGGTACGTTTCTAGCGCTGACAGCACTCGGTGAGTTTTCAAAAGCTGGCTCCACCCCTTTGCCGGTTGACTTTCTCATGGTGCCAGACGAAGAAGTCGGCAGTCACGCCTCACGTCCCGCTATTGAGCAATACGCCAGACGCGCGCGATACACCCTGGTCTGCGAACCCGCACGTCCGAATGGTGGCAAGTGCGTCACAGCCCGCAAAGGCACAGGGATGACAAAACTGACCGTCACGGGTCGCCCATCACACGCGGGCATGCAGCATGAAAAAGGACGCAGTGCGATTCGAGAGATGGCGCACCAGATCCTGGCACTGGAAGCCATGACAGATTACAGCCGCGGCATTACTGTGAGCGTCGGAACAATCAAAGGAGGAACGGTGACCAATACCGTCCCCTCTCACTGCGAAGTCATGGTTGACTTTCGTATCCCCGACGCTGAAGCAGGACAGGAAATCCTGGCACGCATGCAAGCCCTCAAACCCGTTGATCCGGACACGACGTTGACGATTGAGGTTGAACTCAATCGTCCGGCCATGGTCAAGACGCCCGCGACTCAAGTTTTACTCGACAAACTGATCGAACATGCCAGCGCCGCCGGCTTTACGCTCGAAGACGCACCTGTCACAGGTGGCGGCAGCGATGCAAACTTTACCGCTGCGCTTGGTATTCCTTCGGTTGATGGGCTTGGAGCAGAAGGCGACGGCCCGCACACCCTTAAAGAATATATTTTTGTCTCGGCGTTGCCGCGTCGCCTGCAATTCTGGCGCAACGTGTTGAGCCTGCTTACGTAAAGATTGACGTCTACCCTCGGCTCAAATGAGCGACTGAAGCGTGTGACGCGCACATGTAACAGCTAGCCAGACTTGTTGAGCATCGCCTTGAGCATGTCCAGCCGGCTCTTCGGACTCATGGCTTCAGCCTCTGGTTGTTGATCCGGTGCCGTAGACAAACCCATTTCTTCAATAAACCGCGAGGGTTCACGGAGCAAGTCTTCGCGCGCACGTCTGCGCTTTTTGCACCAACTCAGGTGCAAGCTGCGCTGCGCACGCGTAATGCCCACATACATCAGACGACGCTCTTCCTGAATACGCAAGACCAAGGCATCAGCGGCACTTGCCGCATCAGTATCTTCTTCGTCACGCCCCATGTGTGGCAATAGGCCCTCCTCGACACCAAGCAAATACACATGTGGGTATTCAAGACCCTTGGAGGCATGCAGGGTTGAGAGTTTGACCGCATCGGGTTCTTTTTCTTCACCACGTTCAAGCATAGTAATCAACGCCACATGCTGAACTAGATCGAATAAGCCCATATTATCTGCATCGGCCTTTCTCTTGAGCCATCCAACCAGCTCCAGCACATTGTGCCAGCGACTCTGGGCAGGCTTTTCATCAAGCGTGTCGTAGAGATATCTCTCATACTGAATCGCACCCAGCAAATCATCGAGTATGTCGCCCGCAGGCTCGGCAGGTTGCACTTTTTGTCCGACTTCTGCCCGCCCGGCACGAATTTGAATGCGTGAAATAAACTCACCAAATGTTCTCAACGGTTCGATCTGTCTGGCACTCAACCGCGTCTCGACACCTTGCTCAAATAAGGCCTCGAACAAGGAAATCTGCCTCTCTCCCGCATACTGACCTAAGGACTGCAAGGTGACCTGTCCAATCCCCCGTTTTGGAGTCGTGGCTGCGCGGATAAAGGCCGGGTCATCATCCTCGTTTGCAATCAGTCGTAAATAAGCCAGTAAATCGCGCACCTCGGGCTTATCAAAAAAACTCTGTCCGCCTGAGATTGTGTAAGGGATATGAATGTTGCGCATAGCCTGCTCAACAATTCGCGCCTGATGATTACCGCGATACAAAATCGCAAAATCCCGCCACTCTGCCTGCTTTTCAAAACGAGCTGCAGAGATCTTCATTGCAACGTTTTCGGCCTCTTCTTCATCGCTCGACATGGCAGTGACAGAGATTGCATCACCCGTACCATGCTCAGACCATAGTTTCTTTTCAAACAATTTGGGATTTTTAGAAATGACATGATTCGCT
>CANBUF010000157.1 GCA_947372575.1 Alcaligenaceae bacterium
TATTGACTGCAAAGAATTGGCGGTCCTTGAACAGGGCGTAAATATTGCCTTGATCGATAAAGGATGTTAAGTCTCCGCCCCAGATCGCGGAATAGATTGCCTGGGGCTTGCCTTGGAGCAGGCGTGTGATGGACTCGCTGTAGTCAGGCTGAAAGAGTTTAGGCCAGACATCGCCTACCACTTCGATATCTTTGTTGAAGTGTTTGAGGTATTCAAAATACTCGGCTGTTGTGTCACGCCCGTAAGCGTAGTCGGGTGAGACACTCATCCAGCGATTGAGTTTCTTTTCTTTTGCAATCTGTGCGCCATAGGCTCCGCCCACGATCGCATCATGAATGCCCTGGCGCGCGCACCGGAAAGCATTCGGAATACGCAGCTTTGGGTCTGCAGTCAGTGATGACGTTTCTGAACAAGTATGAATACACAGCACGCCCAGATCGCGCGCCACTTCGTGCACCGCGAAGGCACCGGACGAGGCTTCGCCATCCCAGATGATTTCGCACCCTTCGCTGGTGACCAGTTCGCGTGCCACACGTGCGGCCTCCTGGGGTGCGCCTTTTGAATCACGCACGATCATTTCGATCTTGCGCCCACCGAGACCACCTGCAGCGTTGAACTTATCGACTTCCATCATCACGGCATTGCGTGATGAAATTCCCAGCGTCGCGACGCGACCAGAGAGAATGGTTGGCATGCCAATTTTGATTGGATTGTTTTGTGCCAGAGAAATCGCGGGTAGTCCGATTGTTGCCATGCCAGCTGCTACGCCCGCGCCTTGCAGCAATTTGCGACGTGTCGGTTGCTTTGGGGCATCTGCCAAATTTTTATGCATTCTTGTCTCCTGTTATTTTTTGAACTCAAGCAAGCTTATCGTATCTTGAAAGTAATGAGTCAAGTCAAAGGCTTTTAAAAAAATGTAGTGCGCCTTCGTCTTGATGGATGCATGTAGACTTGCCTTAAGGGAAAACCCTTGTCGTAAAGTTGCCAGTCAATGCCCAACGAATCACACGCGTAATCAAGCTCGCGCAACGGCCGGTCAGCACCTACAATGCATCGAGCAGCGTTCAAGAGTGATAGATTAAAAAAATGAAGTTCTGGTTCAAGCAAATATTTATAACTGTGGTTGCACTGTCCGTGATGGCAGTTTGCGGCCTGGCTGCCTTTATTCTTTCTTTTGATCCAAATTCCTACAAAAATGCGCTGCAGGTCCTGGTTCAGCAACGCACGGACCGTCAATTGGTGATTGGCGGGGACTTAAAGGTCTTGTTATTCCCAAAGATCGCCATTCAGGCCCGGCAGGTTTCCCTTTCAGAGAAATCCAGCTCCGACATATTCGCTTCGGTGGATGATTTCAGGGCCAAGGTTGCAATCTGGCCCTTACTCACCAACCAGCTTGTTGTAGAACAGATTGATGTGATTGGCCTGCAGGTTCAGGTGCAGCGCACTGCGCAGGGCCGATTGAACTTTGATGATTTACTCAGATGGGGGCGACCGACCGCGCCTGAAGCGACAGCTGCAGATACTGGGCTGACCATGGATGACACGGCGATCGATATTGCCAGTATCTCGGTAAAAAAGTCTGAGATTCAATATCGCGATCACGTCAGTCACTCATCATGGAAGCTTGATGAGCTCATGCTGCAGACAGGCAGAATCAAGCGCGACGAATCATTTTCAGTAGACATGTCCGGACGGATTCAGGAGTCTGGCGTCGAGACCTCTGCAAAGATCAATGCGCAAGCCGTGGTGAGTATTGACCTGGGCGCGCGCGAGATCTCTGCCAAAAATGTAAGCCTTGGCCTCAAAGGTGATTTATCTGCAGGATGGTGGTCTTCAAGGCCTCTGCAAAAAATCGATGCCACTCTCAAACTTGCCTATATCGGTATTGAACCGGAGTTCGGTCGCATCAAGCTGGATCGTTTGGTGTTGCGTTCAAAGGCCTTGCGCGAAGGCACGCCCATTGAGTTCAGTCTGGATGCCCCTAAACTTGAGGTCTCTGACACGGCTGCAAGCGGCGGCGGACTGACCGCACGTCTGCGAATCGATGGTCCGCCTTCTATGGATTTAAAGTTCGGACTGGATGGTTTACATGGCACGCGTCAAGCATTGGTATTCGATAAGTCGATGCTAGACATGGCTGTCAAGCGAGACGTACGGGGAGATACGCGCGTGGTCAAGTTAATGCTCACCTCGCCTCTGGAATTTAAACCGCTTGCGACCTCTATTGCGCTGCCGGCGCTGGAAGGGGAGGTGCAGACGTTACAGGCCTCGGCGTCCAAAAGCCTGCAAACGTTTCCTTTAAAGGCCGACCTGTATGCTGCGCTCGATCAACGAGCTGGGATCAGCCTACCACTCGTTGTTAAAGCACATGTTGAAAACATTCCATTTGCAACAGTACTGGCGAGTGTTGGCGTGGATAGCCTGCTGGATGGCACAGCCTCGCTAGGCATAGATCTTAAAACTGCAAACGCCTCCATCGCGGAGGCAGAAAAATCACTCACCGGGAATATAAAGCTGCACTTGTCAAAGGCCTCTCTGCGTGGATTTAATCTTGCTGCTGGACTCAACGGCCTCAAGGCGATTGCTTCCACGGTTGTGCGTGATGAGCCCTTCGAGGGGGATTTATCCCAGCGTACAGCCTTTGATTCGGTTGAGCTCGATATGCGTTTGTCCCACAGTCTCGCCACGCTCACGCAATTGAATATGATCGCGCCTGAATGGCGGGTAACGCTTGCCTCAAGCGCTGCAACACCAGGACAGATTAACTTTCAGACAGGCACGCTTGATCTGCTGGCATCGCTCCAACTCCTATCGCCCCAGACGTTGACCACTAAACGTTTCACTATTCAGGTCCGTCAGATTACGGTGCCATTGCATCTGACAGGCTCGCTCAAGCGGCCTGCGGTCAATATCCAGTGGTCTGTGCTTGAACGTGATCCTACGGGTCGAGCCTTGCGGGAAAAGCTGTTGAATTCCGGAGTCGAGCAAACCAACCCGGCACCCACTGTTCAAGGAACAAAAAAGAAATGACGATTGATGTGTTTTACCCAGTGGCAGGCTGTGGCGCCTGTGAGCACCGCATGGCCTCTGATTATCATTACCGCTGGCTCGTGGTTGATGCGTCAGGGTGCGCGCTCGGTGGGCGAGCAGAGCTTGCCCTGCAGAGCGTTTCGGTTGAGATCAGGATGGGCTATTTAGTGTTGCGCGCGCCCGGCATGTTGCGTATGGATCTACCTCTTGATGTCATCGAAGACGATGACAGTGTGAGGCGCACGGTGAGTGTTGGTGCACAAAAAGTGGATGTTGTGGATGAAGGCGATGTCGCCGCGGTCTGGTTTGGTCATGTGACCGATACACCATGCCGACTGGTCAAGGTCCATCCTGATGCAGACTTTCGTCCTTAATTCTTAATCTTTGGCTGTGAGTGCCTGCGTCAGGAGGCGGTATTTGGCCATCAGCGTCTCCTGGCCTTCTTTCCAGTCAGGGTGCAGTTCAATGCAGTCAACCGGGCACACGACTTTGCATTGCGGCTCATCGTGGTGGCCGACGCACTCCGTGCAGGCCTCGGGGTTGATGACATAAATGGACTCGCCCATAAAAATGGCATCATTTGGACACTGCGGTTCGCAGACGTCACAATTGATGCATTCTTCGGTGATCAGTAAGGCCATTGGGTGATTCCAGTTAGTCGTGAGCGGCAGTATGCCTGTCTTACTGCACGCCTTGTTCCCGACGTTCTTTCGATTTGGCCTGTAACCATCGCTCGACTGAAGGGAACACGAATTTACTCACGTCACCACCGAGTTCAGCGATCTCGCGCACGATGGTGCCAGAGATGAACTGATACTGATCTGATGGTGTCATGAACAAGGTTTCGACTTCAGGTAACAAGTGCCGGTTCATGCCCGCCATTTGAAACTCGTATTCAAAATCGGAAACCGCGCGAAGTCCTCGCACAATCACACGACCTTCCTGTTCACGTACAAAGTCTTTAAGCAAACCGGCAAAGCTCGCGACTTTAACGTTGGGATAATGTCCGAGCACTTCGCGGGCAATCTCAACGCGTTCATCGATTGAAAAGAATGGTTTTTTGTTGCGGCTGTGCGCCACACCAACAACCACCTGATCAAACAGGCCGGCGGCACGGCGAACCAAATCTTCGTGGCCGCGTGTAAGGGGATCAAATGTCCCGGGGTAGATAGCAGTGATCATTTTTGCAATGCAGCAATTTGAAAGAGATGATAGTGTACGACCCCTGCACGATCTTGGCGCAATAAGGTGTAACCCTCGGGGCAAGAAACCGGGTTTTCAGCCTCAATGTAGACAAGACCGTTGGGTTCTAGCACATTCTGCAGGATTGGCCAGAGTCTTTAAAGCCAATCTGCACCAAAAGGGGGGTCAAGAAAAATTAGATCAAACTTTGCAGCATCTAGGCGATTCAGCACGGTCACGGCGTCGCCGGCATGAATCCGGATGACATCTGCCTGGAGTTTGTCACGCAAGGCTCTGATGGTGGCGACGGCTTTTGGGTTGTTTTCCACCATTTGTACGTGGCTGGCTCCGCGTGATGCAGCTTCGAAACCAAGCGCGCCACTACCGGCAAATAGGTCAAGAATTTTTTTATTTTCGAACTGACCGCCCCAAAAATAACTTAGCCAGTTGAAGAGCGTTTCGCGCACACGGTCTGGCGTGGGACGTAAACCTTGGGCCTCAATGACTTCTATTGGGGTACGCCGGTACTTTCCGGCAACGATGCGAATATACTTCTTCATCATGTTTAGCTTTTTTAAGAAAAAATCCCCGGCGCCCATAGAGCCGCCCCTCGATCAGACGACAGTTTCTGAGCCTGCCCTGCATGCGGACGATGTTCCGCAAGTGGGTATTGAACCATTTGTATCCACGCAATCACCAGTTGAACCCACGCCTGCTCTGGAAATGCTCACCGAGGTTTCTTCAGAACCCGCAGCAGATGATGTATCCGAGGCCGAAGACGAAGCCGGAACAGCGACGCAAACGGATTCTGCGACTACATTCGCTGCAGAACCAGACGATACGCCCGCTCCAGCGCAAACAAAGACCTCGTGGCTGTCCAGGCTGCGCAGTGGCTTATCCAGAACAGGTCAGAGCATTGGTACGCTGTTTGTGGGTGTCAAGGTCGACGCTGCGTTATTCGACGAACTCGAAACAGCCCTCATTATGGCTGATACAGGCGTTGAGGCCACTGAGCAGTTACTCACAAAGCTGCGCGCACGCGTCAAAAAAGATCGTATCGAAACCGCCGAAGGCGTCCGGCAAGCCTTGCGCGAGGTCCTGACAGATCATCTCAAAGTGCTTGAAAAGCCCTTTGAAATCGGACGCGTCAAGACACTTGTTGTCATGATCGCGGGTGTCAACGGTGCAGGAAAAACAACCTCTATTGGCAAGCTCGCTTATTCACTTCAACATCAGGGTGCCAAGGTGCTACTCGCTGCAGGGGATAC
>CANBUF010000158.1 GCA_947372575.1 Alcaligenaceae bacterium
CCAACCGACTGTGGATCTGTCGCCACAACCACTGCATGAAACAGGTTCAGAGGACCATCTGCACTAATCGCCGAGGCTGGCCGCATGGCGCCAACCAACACGACAGGCTTATTGCTCTGCACGACCAGATTTAAAAAATATGCGGTTTCTTCTAGCGTATCTGTGCCGTGAGTAATCACAACACCAGTAATTTCTGGTTTTGCCAGACAGGCGTTGACACGTTGCGCCAGACGAAGCAAGACCTCATCATCGATGCGATAACTTTCAATATTCGAGACCTGTTCATACTCAAAGCGCGCCACAGATTGCAACGCTGGCACCGCCTCAATGAGCGCATCGACACCTTGACCGACTGTGTAATCGCTGAGCTGCGTGGCAAGTGCAGCAGAGGATGCAATGGTGCCTCCCGTACCAAGAAGAGCCACAAGAGGGAGTACGGTGTGTGAGTGCGTCATTGAAAAATGCTACTTTTTATTAAAAATAAAATATTGAATAAGATGCCGTATGAACAACTGCATTAGACGATATCTTGCCTGGGTTTAGTCAAAGAGCTGTACACGAAGTCAGGTAGCTATTCACATGCACATACTTTTATTTTACTCAGAGAGCTTTTCGCAGGCACGCCTCAGCCGAACCATCCCTTCATTTAACGTATCCAATGACGTCGCAAAGGAGAACCTGAAAAATGGTGAGGAGCCATAACCTGCACCATGCACACCTGCAAGCTTTTCTGCATCCAGCAAGTAGAGTACAAAATCTTCATCCGTCTTTAGAATCTGACCTGCTGGTGTTTTTTTTCCGATTAAACCAGCACAACTTGGCAATACATAAAAAGCACCTTCAGGCCTATGGCACGTCACACCTGGAATGTCATTCAAACTTGCGACAACAAAATCACGTCGCTCCTGAAAAATTCTGATGTGTTCTGCAATGAAATGCTGCGGCCCGGTTAGCGCCTCAAGTGCTGCAGCCTGACTGATGGAAGAAGGGTTTGACGTGCTCTGCGACTGCAGCTTGGTCATTGCCTTGATGAGTTCTTCGGGTCCCGCGCAATAACCTATGCGCCATCCCGTCATCGCGTAGGCTTTTGACACACCATTCGCGGTGAGGGTGCGGTCTTTTAGTTCGGGAGCGACCTGGGCCATGGTACAAAATTCACGACCATCAAAAAGGACATGCTCATAGATGTCATCAGACAATACCCAGACATTTGGATGGCGCACCAGGACATCCGCCAGCGCACGCAATTCCTGACGCGAGTACACCGCTCCGCTCGGATTGTTTGGAGAGTTAAGAATCAGCCACCGCGTGCGCGGAGTAATGGCTTGCTCAAGATCTGCGGGCTGCAGCTTGAAGCCCTTTTCAGGAGGACACGTTACAGGCACTGGCGTGCCGCCAGCCAATAAGACCATATCCGGATAGGACACATAGAACGGTGCGGGCACAATCACTTCGACGCCTTGCTGGACCGTCGTCATGATTGCATTAAAGATCGCCTGCTTACTTCCCGTGCTACACATCACTTCACTCGCCGAATACTCAAGCTGATTTTCGCGCAGGAACTTTGCACGCACTGCTGATTTGAGTTCGGCAGTGCCACCTATATCGGTATATTTTGTTTTTGAGGCTGCCATAGCGCGCACGACGGCTTCGATCACATTAGGTGGCGTATCAAAATCCGGTTCGCCTGCAGTCAATCCAACAACATCATGGCCTGCGGCTTTAAGCGCTCGGGCGCGTTGCGTCGCCATTGAACTGGGCGATGGCTTAATCCGATTCATACGATCAGCGATCAGTGACATGTCTGACTACTCCATTCGATCTTTATTGGGCTTGAATATGGGCTTCGCGGACAATCTTTCCCCACTTGGTACGCTCGGATTCAATGTGTGCGGCAAACGCCTGCTGACTGCCTCCGGTTGGCCGCGCACCCAGTTCATCCAGCTTTTTCAACACCTGCGGTTCCTGCAGAATTAGATTGACCTCATGATTCAAGCGCTCAATCACTGCCGGAGGTGTTCCACCCGGAACCACAATCCCGGTCCAGGACAAAGACTCATAGCCCTTCACTCCCGCCTGATCCATCGTCGGGACCTGAGGCAACACAGATAGCGGCTCCATGCTGGTAATGGCCAGCGCTTTAACCTGTCCCGACTCAAGCAAAGGAACGGCAGACGGTGCATTATCAAAAATCATATCGATCTGCCCACCCATCAGATCAATGAGCGCCTGCGAACTTCCCTTGTAAGGGATGTGGGTGATATCAACACCCGCCATGACTTTGAACAATTCACCAGACAGGTGCGTAGACGAACCCGCCCCCGAAGAGCCGAAAGACAACTTACCGGGCTTTTCTTTTGCTAATTTGATCAGATCGGCGACGCTTGCAACAGGCAGGTTTTTATTGAGGATCAGTACATTACTGATGCTTGTGGCATATACAACTGGAACCAGATCCTGGCCGACCTTGTAACCGGGATTCGGATAGATAAATTCGTTAATCGAGAGGATACCTGTCGTGCCAAACAGCATGGTCCGACCATCGGGCTTAGCCTTTGCTACCGCCATGGCCCCAATATTGCCTCCTGCACCGGCACGATTCTCAACCACCACGGGTTGTTTAAGTACGGCAGATAAACGCTCAGCGACCATGCGTCCGATAATGTCCGTCGAGCCACCTGGCGCAAAAGGCACAATCATTGTGAGCGGTCCCTGCGGATAATCTTGCGCAAGCGCAGACTGCCCAAGCAGGGCAGATACGGTCACTAAAAGACTTGCACTAAATTGTTTGAACATACCCATAGTTTTTCCGATGATTGAGACTTGTTGGACGCATGACCGGCTTCAGGCTCAAAAATACCATGCAAACAACACTACCTCACCTCGGACAAGCAACAAAAAACCCGCTCATCGTAGAAACGATTGCGGGTTTTGATCACTGCAGACTTTAATAACTGCAGATCTGAATATTTGCAGGTTGTGATATACAAAACGTCAAAATTTTTAATGGTGCCGACGGCGAGACTCGAACTCGCACAGCTTTCGCCACTACCCCCTCAAGATAGCGTGTCTACCAATTCCACCACGTCGGCATTACCTTTATTGCCTTGCACTTTCTTTACAGCTATTACTTTGCACTTTGCTTACCTAGTGCCTTGTTGCAGGTTTTTTGCAAATCCCTAACAAGCCCAAGATTGTAGCACGCGAGGAAGATCCTTGCGTGCGAACCGTACATTACTTCGTAGCAGGTACAACTGGAGCAGGTGCCGCAGGAACGCCAGGCACTGCGGATGCGCCAGGCACAACTGTGGGCGCTGCAGGCGCAGCACCAGGAATCACACCGGGCACAGCCGAGCCGACAGGTGCGGGTGCTGGAGCGGTTTGTGAGAAGGTAGACATAATGCCGGTGTCCTGGCCCTTATTGCCACGATTCGCTGCATATGCCAGGCCAATAGTGCTGATAAAAAATACAACGGCAGCCCATTTGGTGGCACGCGACATGAAGTTAGCCGCACCCGTTGCACCAAACAGACTACCAGCCGAGCCGCTACCAAAAGCTGAGCCCATGTCTGCACCTTTACCCTGCTGCAACAGCACCAGGGAAATGATGGATAAAGAAGCAATAATCTGCACAACTAACAGAACAGTAAACATCCAGGACATTGAAATACTCCGAAAACTAAACGATCAACGCGGTACGCGTGATTCAAAACACTGCAAAACTCAGGCAGCAATCGCCAGGAACTCTTCAGCAACTAAAGCGGCACCACCCACCAACGCACCGTCGATGTCTGGCATGGAAAACAAACTGGCGGCATTCGCTGCTTTGACGCTGCCACCGTACAAAATTTGAATATTGCCTGCGCCGGCAGCCTGCAAGGCTGCACGAATTGCGGCATGGACTTCCTGAGCTTGCTCGGGTGAGGCTGTCCGGCCTGTACCAATTGCCCACACAGGCTCATACGCCACAACCATCTGGTTGACGGCTGCTGCACCCAAGCCCAGTACTGGAGCCAGCTGACGCTGAATAACGGCAATCGCCTGACCTGCGTCACGCTCTGCCAGCGATTCACCCACACAGACCACTGGCGTCAAACCTGCAGTCAGAGCTGCCTGCGCCTTATCGGCAACCAGCTGATCGGTCTCACCGTGCATGGAGCGACGCTCCGAATGACCCACCAATACCCAGGTAGAGGCAAAATCTTTGAGCATCGCACCGGAAACTTCTCCGGTAAAAGCACCTTGTTTTTGGGTGCTGATATCCTGCGCACCCCAGGACACAGCAGATCCCATGAGCGCCTCGGCAGCCTGATTTAAATAAGGGAACGGCACACACACGGCGATTTGTGCTGTCGATTGAGCTGGGCGCAACGCAGCCAGCAGCTTGGCATTATCAGCCAGATTGCCGTGCATTTTCCAATTCCCAATCACTAAACGCTTGCGCGTACCAGCACTACTTGTTGCAACCGTGGCCATATCCGAAAAACCTTATCTCTAAGTTACAAAACCGGGATAAACCCGGCATTGTAACTTGTAAGCCCCTATTAGGAAAACCAGCTATACATTATGAGGAGAAGCATCCCTGGCAATGCATAATCAAGGTCCCGTCACCGCAATCAGGTGGTCATGATGATTTTGCCAATTGGCTCACCCGCTTCCATCATGGCGTGCCCTTTTGCTGCCTGTTCAAGTGGCAACGTGGCATAAATAATTGGCTTGATTTTTCCGGCGGTCAGCAGCGGCCAGACATGTTCTTGGAGTTTTTTGGCAATCTCGCCCTTAAAAGCAACTGGGCGTGGACGCAGCGTGGAGCCTGTGATGGTCAGTCTACGACGCATCAACTCACTGGAGTCGAATAGAGATTTGCTGCCACCAAGCGTAGCGATCACCACAATACGGCCATCGTCAGCCAGACATTTGATATCACGACCGATATAGTCACCGGCCACCATATCGAGAATCACATTGACACCCTTGCCGCCTGTGAGTGCTTTGATTTCGGCCACATAGTCTTGGGTTTTGTAATTAATACCCTTGACTGCACCTAGCGCCTCAACTGCGCGTGCGCGCTCGTCGCTTCCCACTGTCGCATAGACCTTATGCCCCAAAGCAGTCGCCAATTGAATAGCCGTCGTACCAATACCACTGGCACCACCATGCACGAGCAGGACTTCATCACCCGTCAGACCCCCACGGTCGAATACGTTGCTCCAGACGGTGAAATACGTTTCGGGCAAACCTGCCGCTTGGACCATGGACAAGCCTGCTGGAATCGGCAGACATTGCTCAACGGGTGCCACACAATATTCTGCATAACCACCACCAGCGACCAGCGCGCAGACCTTATCGCCGATTTTCAGACCAGCTGCGGCCAGGTCACCGCCGACGATTTCACCCGAAACCTCGAGGCCCGGCAGATCCGTCGTACCCGGTGGAGGAGCATAGTTGCCCATGCGCTGAAAGA
>CANBUF010000159.1 GCA_947372575.1 Alcaligenaceae bacterium
CGGATTTCATCAAGGCCGGTCAAGACAAAGACAAACCTTTGTTTTTCGGCTCCGCTGGAGTCGGAAGTGCCGGCCATCTGGCAGGAGAGTTGTTAAAAGGTCAGACAGGCATGACGACTGAGCACATCAACTACAAAGGTGGTGGCCCAGTCATGACGGATTTGCTTGGTGGCAACATCACAGCAGACTTTGCCAGTTCGCCCACTGCGGTACCTCTGGTCAACTCAGGCAAACTGCGTGCACTGGCCGTTACGGGTGCCAAGCGTGCACAGGCTTTGCCTGATGTGCCGACCATCGCCGAGCAAGGCTTTCCTGGTTATCGTGCGACAAATTGGTATGGATTCATTGCGCCGCTCCATACACCTCAGGCAATTATTGATAAGTTGAACAATGCCATTGTGACTGCGCTTAAAGACCCCGTCACGATCGAGCGCCTGCTCAATGCTGGCATGGAACCTGATCCTACGACTCCCAAAGAGATGCGTGATTTTGTGGCGCAGGAATATGAAACCTGGGGCAAGGTCGTCAAGACCATTAAGTTTTAATCCACGATGCGTCAATTGAATTTAGCAAAGGCAGGATGATGGGCTCAACGATTTCAGAAAAAATACTTGCGCGGCATGCGGGCAAGTCGTCAGTCAAGGCCGGTGAGGTGGTGGTCGCAGAAATTGATTTTGCGATGGTCACGGATACGCGTGCAGCCAATACGATCAAGATGATCGGTAAGCTGGGCGATACACAGTTGAAGTTCGCCAAAAATACGGCCTTGGTGCTGGATCATTATTCACCGCCCCCCACGCTCGAGGCGGCAGAAATCCATACTGCGATGCGTAGCTTTGCTATCGAACGCGAAACAAAACTCTACGACATCGGTGATGGAATTTGTCATCAGGTACTCCCCGAAGGCGGTCATCTGACCTGTGGCGATCTGGTCGTAGGAACGGATACACACTCTGTGACCTATGGCGCATTTAATGCACTGGGTACCGGTATCGAAGGGACTGACGTATCGGCTGTGATGATGAGCAGCAAACTCTGGTTCCGCGTGCCCGAGACGGTGCGCATCGAGCTGCAGGGACAGTTGCAACCTGGTGTCTGGGCAAAGGACATTACGTTGTCGATGCTTGGACGATTTGGTGCCGAGGGTCTGAATTATCACGCGATTGAATATGTGGGTAGCGCAGTCTCGGCGATGGATATTGATGATCGGATGACCTTGTGCAATCACGCTGCAGAGTTGGGTGCCAAAGCCGCGATCCTGGAGCCGGACGAAAAAACCTATGCCTGGCTGCGTGCACATGGCGCGCGTGCGCCCTTGCCGACCTTTGCCGATGCGGATGCGTACTATGCGCAGCGTATTGTCATCGATGCATCCAGCCTTGCACCACAAGTCGCTCGTAAACATGAGGTCGACGATATCGTTTCGGTGACGGATATCGATCGTCAACGTATCCAGTTTGCGTTGATCGGAACATGCACGAATGGCCGCCTGGATGACATCCGTCAGGCAGCCGAGGTGTTGAGAGGTCGCAAGCTCGCGCCTGGTGTGCGCATGATTGTGACCCCAGCATCGCGTCAGATCTATCTGGCTGCTCTGAGGGAGGGACTGATCGAAATCCTGACAACAGCAGGGGCGTCATTCGAGGCTGCTGGCTGTGGCACCTGCGTGGGCATTACGAATCATCTTGTTCCCGGAGATGGCGATACGGTGATTTCGACTGCTAACCGTAATTTCAAGGGACGTTTGAATAACAAGAACGCAGACATCTGGCTGGGCTCGGCGGCAACGGTTGCAGCTTCTGCGCTGACTGGATTCATTACTGATCCACGCACGGTTGATGGCGGTACATGGAGGTCCGCAGCATGAGCACATCAAGTTTGTTAATAACGGGCTCTGCCTTGCTGCTCGGCGATGATGTGAATACTGACATCAATTGCTCGAATAAGTATCTGCCTGGCAAAGACGTCGATTATGTGGCTGCGCACGCCTTTGAGCAGCTCAATCCTTCCATCGCCTCGGACTTTGCCAGCGCAGGTGGCGCGATCCTGGTGGCCGGTGCGCATTTTGGTATTAACTCCTCGCGCGAGCAAGCCGTGCATGTCATGCGGGTGATGAATGTCCGTGCAATTGTGGCGAAGTCCTTTGGACGTCAATTCTTCCGTAATGCAATCAATAATGGCATGCCTGTTTTTGAGTGCGATACGAGCCTTATTCAAAAAGGGCAATCGCTAGACATTGACTTCGCAGCTGGCACGCTCAATGTTGACGGAAAATTGTTGCAAACCTCTGAGCCACTGCCGCACGAAATCCTGGCGATCTTGTCTCTAGGTGGACTGATTCCCTTTTTACAAAAATATCCTGATTGGAATTTCGCATGACTGTAAGCACGCCAAATCAAAAACGTCAGCAGCTCAGGCATCTGCTGAGCCTTCCTCAAGCTGTCTGTGCTCCAGGTATTTATGACGGCTATGGTGCGCGTCTGGTTGAAAATGCAGGCTTTCCTGCCTGCTACATGACAGGTAACGGCGTCTCCGCGACACTGCTGGGGCGCCCAGATGTGGGACTGGTTGATCTGACGATGATTGCAGATCATGCCCGGCGCGTAGCCTCTTGTATCAACATACCAATGGTCTGTGATGCAGATACCGGTTATGGCAATGTGGTCAATATTCGTCGTACCGTGGCGGAGTTTGAGGCGGCAGGAGTCGCTGCGATTCATATCGAGGACCAGATATCACCTAAGCGTTGTGCACAGATGGCAGGGGATCGAACCGTGCTCGACTTTAACCAGGCAGTCGGTAAGATTGCAGCGGCGGCTGAGGCGAGATCTGATACAGACTTCGTATTGATCGCACGAACCGATTGTGTCGGTGCTATGGGAATTGATGAGGCCGTGCGTCGCACGCGCGCGTTTGCGGCTGAGGGTGCAGACGTCGTATTTGTTGAACTCAAACCGAACCCAGAGATTTTGAATCAGATTCGCTATCTGAAGGATCACGTACAAGTGCCGATGGTGGTGAATATGGATGCGGGTGGTGCGGTGCGTGGTCTGCATGCCTCGGCACTGAAAGAGGCGGGGATTGATCTTGCGATCTATCCTGCGCTGGCGCGTGGCGTGTTTGGCCATGCCATGACGCAGGCACTGTCTTACCTCAGTGCAAACGGTAATGTTGCAGGTTTTGCAGATCAGAATATGTTTACTTCTGCGCAATACAACGCCGCGCTGGGTCTGGACGAAATCGAGGCGTGGGAAAAGCGCTTTGATCAGCACTACGATTAATCTAATCGTTTAGTTCAGGCTTTTTTGTGAAGGGAACTTCTGTTGATGCAGGGTTCCCTTTCTGTTTATCCAGTATTCCCTCTTCACGCTAGTCCCAGGATTCGCTTATTTATTGCATAGAATGCATGATGGCTTTATTCCTTCTTGAATAGTAGGAATGATGGGTCGTTTAAGATAAAAAGATTGACGATCTCAGATCCTTTCCCTAAAGTGTCTAGACATACCTGAAATACGTATTTCAAAAATGACGTATTTTTCAAGGGGAGTAGCTAACTGTCTGGGCAATCCAGATGGTGGTGTGTTCGTCAATACGAGGCGCGAGTCTCCGGGCACATCAGTACTCAAAGCGATCATTCGCTCTCAGTGCAAGCAAGACCTTGGCGGCTGATGACCGGCATAGGCTTTTGCGCTCGCATATGTCTGCAATCCGTCCGCAAGGTCTGTCCTGTTTCTATTGTTTGGGCGCGAAGGAGTATTGCATGGATATGTTTTCTATGGATTTTGTTTACGCATTGGGTGCGATTGTCTTGATTGATCTGGTGCTCGCGGGCGATAACGCACTAGTAATTGCCATGGCCGCCAGAAAACTGCCTCCCATTGATCAAAAAAAGGCCATCCTGTGGGGGACTGTCGGTGCCATTCTTGTGAGATCTGCGATGACGCTTGCTGTGGTTTGGCTGCTCAAAATACCTGGATTGTTGCTGATCGGTGGTGCTTTGCTTGTCTGGATTTCTATCAAGTTACTTGCTCCAGAAGACCACGCCACAGGCGATGATTCGGGTCATTCGGCGAGCAATTTCATAGGGGCGATGAAGACAATTGTGATTGCCGATGCTGTGATGGGAATTGATAACGTTCTTGGCGTGGCAGGTGCTGCACAGGGTAATTTCTTGCTCGTCGTACTTGGCTTGCTGATTAGTATTCCGATTGTCGTCTGGTGCAGCGGACTCGTGCTCAAGCTCGTCGATCGGTTTCCTATTGTGATTTATCTCGGTTCTGCGGTGCTTGCCTGGACTGCTGCCCGGATGATGTTAGCTGAGCCCGTTGTTCAGCCTTATCTTGCCCCGGTACACGGATGGTTCTGGTTGCTTATAGCTGGTGTTGTATGTGGTGTGCTTCTGATTGGCTATTATCGGAATAGGCGCCATCAGGCTTCTATGCACGCGAGAAATTCCAAGTCGATTGCATGATGCATTAAATTGTCATTCTCAAAAAAAATGCCGCGTTGGTCTACGCGGCATTTTTTTGATCTACAGCTTTGGCTGCAAAACTCTGTGCATGCTTAAGTTGCTGCGTGCTCGGACTTGTTGCCCATGATCTTGCCGACTATGAGCACAAAGGCCGTGCCGATGATGGGCCCAATGAACCACGTGTGAAGTTGCGGCACATTCGCATGAATCCATTCGACCACAGCGGGATCACTGATTGCCATTTCTCCAGCAACCCAGCCGAGGAGTCCACCGCCGATCGTGATAATGATAGGAAAGCGTTCCATAATTTTGAGCAGCATCGTTGCACCAAAAATAACCAGTGGGATGCTGATGGCCAAGCCAATTACCAGCAAAGGCATACTGCCTTTGGCTGCAGCAGCGACACCAATCACATTGTCCAGACTCATGACCAGATCAGCCAGCAAAATGGTTTTGATTGCCGTCATCAGATGACTACTGGAGGCAATGTTTTCTTCGCCATCTTCGGGCAGCAGCAATTGAATACCAATCCAGAGCAAGAGTCCTGAGCCGACCAGTTTCAAGTAAGGGAATGCAAGGAGTTTGACTGCAAAGATCGTGAGAACAATACGCATCAGAATGGCGGCGCCAGAGCCCCAGAAAATTGCTTTTTTCTGTTGTGCGGGGGGCAGCGAGCGTGCGGCGAGGGCAATCACTACAGCGTTATCGCCAGATAAAACGATGTTCACGCCAATGATTTGCAGTAGCGGAATCCAGAAGGTATGTAGTGAGAGATCCATGGTGTCTTTATAAGAAATTGTGAACGATAAATAGGCAACTCAAACGACTTGAAACAATCGCGGGTAGTTTACACGGTACTTACACTTAGAAACAATAAAATCAACTGCCTAACGCGATGCTGGCTATTGCACTGCAGCGGACAGTTCAGCTATCGTCGCCGAGCTGAAATTTTTCATCATTTGAAATGCGGTTGACTTTTATGCAGTGCTCGC
>CANBUF010000160.1 GCA_947372575.1 Alcaligenaceae bacterium
TTTTAAATCGTTCTGCCACATGTACTGGGTTTGGTACGTGCTGTAGTGCTGTTGACCATTAATCGGGTTGGTGGGGATCAGGTCAGCGCCCGCGTTATACGTTTTGTAATAGTCCGTGCTGATACTCGCGCGCAATGTGCTTGTCCACAAGTCAGAAATCACATTGCGGCTGGTAAGCGAATTGGAGGTCAGGGTCTGTACGCCACGGTCATTGAAGTAGGGCGTACCCATGTCATAGCCACCGTTGACCGTTGACTCAAAGGTCTGGAAGGTCAGTGTTTGTCCAGGCTTCCAGGTGTAGCCCAGTGTGCCACCAACGTTGCTGCGGTAATAAGAATCTTTGTCCGGGTTGTAGTAATAATTGTCCCGATTGGTAGAGTTAAATCCACCACTTTGGCCGTAGCCACCATATAAGCTGTACACCCAGCCATCTTTGGCACCAGAAAATCCAGCGTCATACTGCGTGGTGCCGTAGGTGCCTACTCCGGCATTTGCATAGGCAGAGAATGGACGATCCTGCTCGCCGCGCGTGATGATGTTGACGACACCGCCGATTGCATCCGAGCCATACAGGCTTGAGCTCGCACCACGCACAATCTCGACGCGCTCGATGCTGTTGAGTGGAATGGCGTTAATGGCAGGCAAGACGTTTGTGGCATTGTTGATGCGTACCCCGTCAATCAATACCAGCGACTGGTTGCTGTTGGTGCCGCGGATATTCACGCTCGTGACGGTTTGCGGTCCACCATAATTCGTCGAATCGATGCTGTGTTGACGTTCAAGCACGTCGGCGAGGGTGCCATTTGGGTAATTGTCGATCTCTTCCCGGCTGATGACTGTGTTGTCACCAAGTGTTTCGCCCAGTGGCTCGGCCATTCGGGCAGGCGTGACCACAATCGTGGTCAGGGGCACCGTGTATCCAGTTAAACCATTTTCCGCAGCAGTCGTCGCGTCTGAAGCTGCTGCAGTTGCGATGGAGCCGGTCGGCGTATCTGTTGGGGAGTTGGATGTGGCTGGAGTTAGTTGCGCGAGCGCGCTCGCAGACACTGCCAATACGGCAGCACCGGCTGTCAGCCGGAAAATCAGGGATTGCATGGTTAAAGCCTCGATAAGCCGTGCGTCCCCGCACGACAGTTCAGTTTAAAGAGGATTCGCTACGAAAAAACGCAGGATCCTCGCACAAACAGGCCGGTATCGGGCTGGCGCAAAAGTGTTTCACGAATGAATGACTTTTGCGTTGACCGTTGCGGGGGCAGCACAGGCACAACATGCTTTTGCGGGCATATTTCCCTGTTTCCCGTTTAACTTTCCCAATGCGGTAGGATGACTTTGCGCCAAACGTACCCTTTTCATCGAAAGCACCCGTTCTCCCTGGAATGTAGCACGGGCCTCTTTTTGGTACCATGTCGGGTTAGTTGGTCGCTTAGTATTCTGCGGTTTTTGCTTGCCAACTCAATCGCCATGCCCCCTTATTCTGGCCGGTCCTGATCATGTCTTATCCCAAGTTACCCTATCCGATTGATCGCTATACCCACGGCGCTGAGTTTGCGCGGCTGCTGGGTACGCGTATCCTGATTCTGGATGGTGCGATGGGCACCATGATTCAGCGCTACAAACTGACGGAGTCTGATTTCCGCGGAACCCGCTTTGCCGCGCATCACAAAGACGTAAAAGGCAATAACGAATTGCTGTCGCTCACGCGTCCCGATGTGATTCGTGAGATTCACGATCAGTATCTCCAGGCGGGCGCTGATGTCATCGAAACGAACACCTTTGGTGCGACGACCGTTGCCCAGGGTGATTATGATCTTCCAGAGCTGGCCTACGAACTGAACCTTGAATCAGCCCGGATTGCACGTGCGGCCTGCGATGCGCACAGCACACCGGAGCGTCCGCGGTTTGTGGCGGGTGCGCTCGGCCCACAACCCAAAACCGCCTCGATCTCTCCTGACGTCAATGATCCGGGGGCGCGTAACGTCACATTCGATGAATTGCGGATTGCCTATGCTGAGCAGCTCAATGGCTTGCTCGATGGCGGAATTGATCTGGTCCTCATCGAAACAATTTTTGATACCTTGAATGCTAAAGCAGCAATCTTCGCCGTCGAAGAAGTTTTCGACGCGCGTGGCGTTCGCCTGCCGGTGATGATCTCCGGCACGGTCACGGATGCCTCGGGCCGCATTCTTTCTGGCCAGACGGTCGAAGCTTTCTGGAACTCAGTGCGTCACGCTCGCCCCATCACGATTGGCCTGAATTGCGCTTTGGGTGCAGCCCTGATGCGTCCGTATGTCGCCGAGCTTTCAAAGATTTGCGATACCTACGTGTGTGTCTATCCGAACGCTGGTCTGCCCAATCCCATGAGTGATACCGGGTTTGATGAAGAACCCGCAGACACCTCCGCTCTGCTTGAAGAGTTCGCCCGGGCGGGCCTTGTAAATATGGTGGGGGGGTGTTGTGGCACCACGCCTGCGCACGTTCAGGCGATTGCCGACAGGGTCGCAGCACTCACTGTGCGCAACGTGCCCGAGATCGCGATCAAGACGCGTCTCTCTGGGCTTGAGGCGCTCAATATTGATGACGACACGTTGTATGTGAACGTGGGCGAGCGCACCAACGTGACGGGCAGCAAAATGTTCGCCCGCCTGATTCGCGAAGAAAAATACGACGAAGCTGTTGCCGTCGCCCGCCAGCAGGTTGAGAACGGTGCGCAGGTCATCGATATCAACATGGATGAAGCCATGCTGGATTCGCAGGCCTGCATGCATCGCTTTCTGAACCTGATTGCGTCAGAGCCCGATATCGCACGCGTGCCCGTGATGATTGACAGCTCCAAGTGGTCCGTTATCGAAACGGGCCTGAAGTGCGTGCAGGGCAAGCCGATCGTCAATTCAATTTCGCTGAAAGAAGGCGAAGAACCTTTCCTCAAGCAGGCGCGTTTGTGCAGGCGGTACGGTGCTGCCGCCGTGGTCATGGCTTTTGATGAAAAGGGTCAGGCGGACACTTTTGAGCGTCGTCAGATTATTTGTAGCCGCGCCTACAAACTGCTCGTTGAGGAAGTCGGATTCCCGCCAGAAGACATTATTTTCGATCCCAACGTGTTTGCCATTGCAACAGGGATTGATGAGCATAATCACTATGCTGTGGACTTCATTGAGTCCACCAAGTGGATTCGCCAGAATTTGCCGCATGCACGGATTTCGGGTGGCGTATCGAATGTGAGCTTTTCGTTCCGTGGCAATGAAGCCATGCGCGAAGCCATCCATACCGTCTTCCTGTATTACGCGATTCGCGAAGGGATGACGATGGGGATCGTGAATGCCGGCCAGTTGGGCATTTACGCTGATATCAACCCGGTTTTACGTGATCTTGTCGAAGACGTCGTGCTGGATCGCGCTCAGCCAGTCGGGCATACCCAGTCAGATGATGCGCGTACCCCGACTGAGCGTCTGGTGGAATTCGCCGAAACGTTCAAGGGCAGCGGTGCCAAGCGCGAAGAAGACCTCGCCTGGCGTGCCCAGTCGGTTGAAAAGCGTCTGGCGCATGCCATGGTGCATGGAATCACCAATTTTATTGTCGACGACACCGAAGAAATCCGTCAGCAGATTGAAAACCGTGGAGGGCGTCCGATCGAGGTCATCGAAGGCCCCCTCATGGATGGTATGAATATTGTGGGTGATTTGTTTGGCGAGGGCAAAATGTTCTTGCCGCAGGTGGTCAAGTCTGCGCGCGTCATGAAGCAGGCTGTCGGACATCTGATTCCTTTTATCGAAGCTGAAAAGAAATTGATTGCAGCCGGTGGCGGCGATGTGCGTGCCAAAGGAAAAATCCTCATCGCAACAGTCAAAGGCGATGTGCATGACATTGGCAAGAACATCGTCACGGTCGTGCTTCAGTGTAATAACTTCGAAGTCATCAATATGGGTGTGATGGTCCCTGCAGCCGAAATCCTGGCGCGTGCCAAGGCCGAGCGGGTTGACATCATTGGCCTGTCAGGACTGATTACACCCAGCCTCGAAGAAATGGCGTATGTCGCCAGTGAAATGCAGCGCGACGAATATTTCCGCAGCCGTGAAACGCCTTTGATGATCGGGGGCGCAACAACCAGCCGTGTGCATACCGCCGTCAAGATCGCCCCGCATTACGAAGGGCCTGTGATTTATGTGCCGGATGCAAGTCGTGCCGTGGGCGTTGCTCAAAATCTTGTCTCCGAAACGGCCAACACTTACCTGCAAGAGCTCGCCGTTGAGTATGAAGACGTGCGTCGCCGGCATGCCGGACGCAAGGCAACGCCGCTGATGTCGCTGGTGGATGCGCGTGCGGCCAAACCCGCCATTGATTGGGCAGCCTACACGCCGCCCCGTCCTAAATTTATCGGCCGACGCACCTTTAAGAATTTTGATTTAAGCGAGCTGGTCCGTTATATCGACTGGACGCCATTTTTTCAGACCTGGAGCTTGTTTGGTCAGTACCCAGCCATTCTTGAAGACAAGGTCGTGGGCGAGCAGGCTAAAAAAGTATTCGCCGATGCGCAAGCCATGGTCAAGCGGATGGTGGATGGTCGCTGGTTGACGGCCAATGGGGTTGTGGCGTTCTACCCTGCTAATAGCATCAATGATGACGATATTGAAATCTATCAGGATGAAACCCGCGAAAAGGTGCTCTTTACCTGGCGCGGCTTGCGCCAGCAAGGTATCAAGCGCGAAGGCGTTGAGAACAAATGCCTGGCGGATTTCATTGCTCCCAAAGCCTCAGGTGTCATGGACTACATCGGGATTTTTGCCGTCACCGCAGGGATTGGCGTCGAGAAAAAAGAAAAGGAGTTCATGGAGGCAAATGATGACTACTCCTCGATCATGTTCAAGTCGCTAGCGGATCGTATGGCCGAGGCCTTTGCCGAGGCCTTGCATGCGCGTGTGCGTACGGATCTGTGGGGCTATGCACCCACCGAGTCTTTGACAAGCGAAGAAATGATCAAAGAAGCCTACCAAGGGATTCGTCCAGCCCCCGGTTATCCTGCCTGCCCTGAGCACGTCGTCAAGCGTGAAATGTTTGACGTACTCGATGGTGCAGATATTGGTATGTTGCTGACCGAGAGTTACGCGATGCATCCCGCCGCGAGTGTGTCAGGCTTTTATTTCAGCCATCCTGAGTCCCAATATTTTAGTGTCGGGACAATCGGCGATGACCAGCTCCAGGATTACGTTGCTCGCAGTGGACGTACGCTCGAGGACGTCAAGCGCTCACTCGCACCCAGCTTGGGGTAAAGAGAGGACAGCGTTCACCAGGTCATGCTTTCCAGCACAAGTGTAGTCGTGACGGCCATGATCAAAAGTGCTGTCGTCCAGTTCTTTCCAATCACGCCGGACTGGCTCTCGATGTAGCGATAGAGCAATGCCCCTGCGCCGACGGACACCAGCACGGCTGTCAGCATGCCAAGCGCATTGATGAGAACGCCTGTTGG
>CANBUF010000161.1 GCA_947372575.1 Alcaligenaceae bacterium
GTATTTTGCCTGGCCACACCCCACTGATTACGCGTATTCGGCCGGGCTTAGTCAAGATCGTTCACGAAGATAACTCTGAAGAGAGTATTTTCGTGGCAGGTGGCTTGCTCGAAGTCCAGCCTGACCAAGTCACTGTGTTGTCAGACACAGCGATCCGTGGTGAGGATCTGGACGAAGAGCGCGCTGAGACAGCACGAGCGAAGGCTAAAGAAGCATTGGCTTCAGCTAAAGATCATGCAAGTATTGCAGTGGTCGAAGCGGAACTTGAAATGCTGGTTGCCCAAGCGAATGCAGCACGCAGAATTCGTGAAATGACTCGCAAGCATTAATTCCACGAACTCAAAAACGAACACGCCTCTAACCGGGCGTGTTTTTTTTGAGCCAGCTACCCACAGTTGAGTCAGCTATCCACAGTTGAGTCAGCTATCCACAGTTGAGCCAACTACTCACATTTTTTGAATTGTTCAAGCACTGCGGCTTCTGCGCATGCGTTAATTCCGTATATTGTTTTGAGTGTTTTATCGCTAGTCTTTCAGGTTCTGAATCCTCTGGAATCCTGATATGCGCCAGCAAATAGATTGTGCTGTACTGAACCTCGCTGTTCATCACGAATGGTTTGAACATACGCTTAAATGTGCAGAGCATGCACTGGCAAGAATCCGAATACATTATCTCGACTGGGAGCTCATTCAGGATCAGACTGCTTCGGTTGATTCCATCCAGTTGCCCGACGTGCAGGCTTTTGCGAAATCAGCGGTGAGTTTGCGTCGCTATGACGTCTGCCTGGTGCCCGTCAGCCTAGATACCCTGGGTTGGACACGACAGGCACTGGCTGCAATTCCCCGTGGCCCATTTTTACCATTGGTTGGTGTATTCAATGATTTACGTTCAGCAGCCATGCAAGATTTGCTTGAGCTAGGCTTGTCTGATTTTGTCAGGCTGCCGATATGTCCAGATGAGTTCAGAGCGCGAATATTAACGACTGTGTCACGTGTTCCCAGGATAGCAAACCTGCGCGAGCCAGAGGGCACGTACGGAACGAATGATGGGTCTCAGCGCATGCTGGTTGGTGGGTGCATTGCTGGACAGGTGTCAGGACTCGTAACAAGTGTTGGCGGCAGACCCCTACCTTGGGGCGGTGCACGTGCGTCAGTGCGTTCTTCTCGTGGCAGCAATGCACGCCACCACGGGCAGCAAACCGGTATGGGTAAACGCCATACCCCTGAGGCTAACGTTTCGTTCCGAAGCGCTAAGTCAGTGGTGGTTGAGCAGTTTGAGCGTGAATACATCACGCATGCTCTGGAACACCATCGTGGAAATATAGCGATGGCCGCTCGCGCATCGAGTAAACATCGAAGGGCTTTCTGGGCACTGATGCGTAAATACCAGATTGACGCTAGCTTGTACCGTCCAGACGACGACGCAGAGTAAAATCGAAAGATTCTGTCGTCCTGCTGTTTGTTAAAGGATTTCTGTGTCTGTCACCCCACTCAAAAATGATGTGTTTTTACGCGCACTGATGCGTGAGCCTGTTTCATATACACCGACTTGGCTGATGCGCCAGGCTGGTCGCTATTTGCCTGAATACAACGCTACGCGTGCGCGTGCAGGATCTTTTATGGGACTCGCACAGAATCCTGATTTTGCATGTGAAGTGACTCTGCAACCTCTAGAGCGTTATGAGTTGGATGCGGCCATTTTGTTTTCAGACATACTCACCGTACCCGATGCGATGGGTTTGGGTTTATCCTTTGCTCAGGGCGAAGGCCCGAGGTTTGCACATCCAGTCAGAGACGAAAACGACGTCGCTAAACTCGCAGTCCCGGACATGTCTAAATTGCAGTATGTCTTTGATGCCGTGCGTGTGATTCGACGTGAGCTCGATGGTCGTGTTCCACTGATCGGCTTTGCAGGGAGTCCCTTCACTGTTGCGTGTTACATGGTTGAAGGTAAGGGCAGTGATGATTACAGATTGATTAAAAGCATGCTCTACGCTCGTCCCGATTTATTGCACCGTATTCTCGACATCAATGCGCAGACAACTGCGCAGTATCTGAATGCACAGATCGAGGCGGGTGCTCAGGCAGTCATGATTTTTGATAGCTGGGGAGGAGTGCTAGCGGATGGATTGTTTCAGCAGTTTTCTCTGGCCTATACGCAGCGTGTTGTTCAAGCCTTAACGCGCGAAAGAGAAGGTCGTCGCGTACCCGTGATCGTCTTTACAAAGGGCGGCGGGCAATGGCTGGAGTCCATTGCCGCATGTGGTTGTGATGCTGTGGGTCTGGACTGGACGGTCGATCTTGCCGCTGCAAGACGCCGCGTCAGCGACAGCGTTGCACTGCAAGGTAATCTTGATCCCATTGCATTATTTGGTGGCGAACCTGCAATACGCGCCGAAGCGCGACGCGTCATGCAAGCTTTCGGACCTGTAAAAAAGGGTGGGCATATATTTAACCTTGGACACGGAATTTCGCAGTTCACCCCGCCAGAGGCTGTGGGAGCGCTTGTAGACGAGATCCGTCAGTACAGCCCCAGGTTTCACGGGGCTTAGCACGCTAGTTGCTAGGAATGATGCGGTCTTATAAGCCTTTTCGGCTGTAAACGAAGCAACAACCTAAAAAGTTGTACACAGAAATATTTGTTTCAGGGAAACCCCTAAAAACTAAAGTTTTTTTCTAGGATGTTTCTATATCTATATGATTTTAATGATTATTTCAATAAAAAATTGTTCAAGATGTTAATCTTATCATTTGAGCGTATAGACAAATTAAAACTTTTCAGGATGGTTTTCCCCAAAGTTATCCACAGGCGTCTGCGTAATTTTTGAAATCTAAATGTGTCAGTGCGTTAGGCGCAAATCCCAGAAACCACTTTAAGTATATGGTCGAAAATCCTAGCTTGGTTGACCTGCCCGAAGGCGTGGCATCGGGATGGGTGCGCGTGGTCCTGGATGTGCCAATTCCTGGTCCATTTGATTATCGTTGCGAATTTTCTGTTTCGATTGGGATGCGTGTGATTGTGCCGTTTGGTCGGCGAAAGCTAATTGGCATGGTAGTGGATCTGCCTCTAGAGCCTGCATATGATCCAAAACTGATTAAAAATGTCGAAGCAGTTTTAAACGATATTGCGCCCATGCCTGGGCACTGGCTGCGATTTGCCAAATTCGCCGCTGATTACTATCAGCGACCGCTCGGTGAAGTGGTGCTGCCTTCGTTGCCATTACCCTTGCGCAGTGTTTCGTCCTACCAGGGTAAACGTTCTGGTGCGGGTCCTGTCGCAAGGCTTGACCTTAAACGTAGCCCTGTGCTGCATGCGGTTGCCCCCACTCAGGTTCCATCCCTCAATGACGCCCAGCAGGCGGCTGTCGATGCCATCGTGAATGCCACAGGCTTCAAGGCATTTTTGCTTTACGGTGTGACCGGCAGTGGCAAGACAGAAGTCTATCTGCATGCCGCTGGGCAAGCTCTGGAACGCGGTCAGCGTGTTCTGATGCTGGTCCCCGAGATCAATTTAACGCCTCAGTTTGAACAGGCGCTGCGGGCGCGTCTGGAGCCCGTCGCCGGTACCGGTGGAGTCGCGGTCCTGCATAGCGGCCTGTCCGATGGCGAGCGCCTAAGAGCCTGGTTGCGTGTGCAGCGGGGTGAGGCAAGGGTCGTGCTCGGGACGCGTCTGGCGATCTTTGCCCCACTTGAGGATATCGGTCTGATTGTGGTCGATGAAGAGCACGATCCGTCTTATAAGCAACAAGATGGCTTGAGATATTCGGCACGTGATCTGGCGGTTTGGCGCGGCCATGACTTAGGGATCCCGGTCGTGTTGGGGTCGGCGACACCTGCACTTGAAAGCTGGGTGCATGCCGCGCGCGGTCATTACACGCGACTGGATCTGCCAGCGCGAGCGCGTGCGGTGACGCTGCCTACGGTGCGGCTGGTCGATACGCGGCGACTGAAAATGGATCATGGCATGTCGCCACAAATGTTGACGGCCATGCGCGCACGACTGGACAATAAAGAGCAAGTCCTGGTTTTCTTGAATCGCCGCGGCTACGCCCCTGCATTGCATTGCGCTTCCTGTGGGTGGGTCAGCCAGTGTCCGCGCTGTACAACTTTTACAGTTTTGCACCGCACAGCCCCTGGTCGTCATCAGCTGCATTGCCATCATTGCGGATTCCAGCAGCGGGTACCAACTGCTTGTCCGGATTGTGGTGATCAGGATTTGCAACCAATGGGTCGCGGCACGCAGCGTATTGAGGAGCACTTGGCGGAGTTGTTCCCCGAAGCCCGCATTGCACGAATCGATGCGGACAGTACGCGTAAAAAAGGCAGTGCTCAGGCCCTGTTTGCCAGCGTTCATGCCGGTGAAGTCGATATTCTGGTGGGGACGCAAATGGTCGCAAAGGGCCATGACTTCGCTAATCTCGGCATGGTGGGGGTGCTCAATGCCGATGCGATGCTGTTTTCACAAGATTTTCGTGCGCCAGAGCGATTGTTTGCGCAGCTGATGCAGGTCTCGGGACGAGCCGGGCGTCACACTGGACATGGTGAGGTCATTGTGCAGACGGGCTATCCTGAACAGCCGGTCTATCAGGCACTGCTGCGTCATGATTATTCTGGCTTTGCAAGGCATTCCATGGCAGAGCGAGAGTCTGCGAGCCTGCCACCGTTTTCGCATCAGGCGTTGTTGAGTGCTGAAGCACGTGAGCTCAATGTGGCACTTGAGTTTTTACATAGTGCGCGGGATGCGGCTCAGGCTTGGATGTCCAGCCAACAATCTGAGGACATGATTACACTGTATGATCCCGTTCCCTTGAGGATTGTGCGTGTCGACAATATGTGTCGCGCGCAACTATTGCTGGAGGCAACGCATCGCCCCGCGCTCCAATCCTTATTGCGTGATTGGCTCGCAGAGATGAATAATTTGCCTGACGCACGCAAGGTGCGGTGGCAGCTTGAAGTCGATCCGCTCGAAATCTAAAGAAGCTTAAATGTCCACGTCAGCAACTTCCGGTATGAATCCCTCGCAACGCGAGGCGGTGCTGTATCTGGACGGCCCCTGTCTGGTGCTGGCAGGAGCCGGTTCTGGCAAGACACGTGTGATTACACAGAAAATCGCCTACTTGCTGCGCGAATGCAATTATTCTGCGCGCAATGTGGTGGCTCTGACATTTACCAATAAAGCCGCGCGCGAGATGGACGATCGCGTCAAGCGCCTGGTCGACCCATCCCTGGCCAAAGGTTTGACGATCAGCACCTTTCATTCGCTTGGGGTAAAAATCCTGCGCGAAGAGGCGCAACATGCGGGGCTTAAGCCGCAGTTTTCAATTTTCGATGCGGACGATGCGCTGTCAATTGTGCAGGACTTGCTCGCCACAACCGATCGAGGGCGTTTGAAATCTGTGCAGCAAACGATTTCACTATGGAAAAATGGACTAATTGATCCCG
>CANBUF010000162.1 GCA_947372575.1 Alcaligenaceae bacterium
GACTTGTCGCGCGAACATCAATTCACCTCTGAGTCCGTTACTGAGGGGCATCCAGATAAGCTGGCAGATCAAATTTCCGATGCCATACTGGATGCGGTGCTTGCACAGGATCCTTTGAGTCGGGTAGCGGCATCGACGATATGCCATACCGGAATGGTCTTGCTTTTTGGTCAAATTTCAACCCATGCGACCGTCGATTACGCAAAAATTGCGCGCAACACTCTACGTGATATTGGTTACGATGATATCGCCTGTGGTTTGGACTACAAGGGGTGTGCGGTACTGACTGCGTTTGACAGACAAAGTCTGGATATCGCACTTGGCGTGAATCACTCTTCTGATGATCACGCGTATCAAGGGGCCGGAGATCAAGGCATGATGTTCGGCTACGCTGTCGATGAGACGCCAGAATATATGCCAATGCCAATTATGCTTGCGCATCGGTTAGTTCGACAGCAAGCTGACTTGCGTCATCAGCACAAACTCGCCTGGCTCAGGCCTGATGGCAAAGCGCAGGTTACGTTGCGTTACCTTGATGATCAGCCTGTCGCCATTGATACGATCGTATTTTCAACGCAACATGCACCGGACATTGCGATCGAGACTCTGAGAGAAGCTGTCATCGAAGAGATCATCAAGCCGGTTTTACCACCAGGGCTTGCACGCGGAAATATTCAGTACTTGGTGAATCCGACTGGTCGTTTTGTGATCGGTGGTCCGCAAGGAGATAGTGGCCTGACGGGTCGCAAACTCATGGTCGATACGTACGGTTCGTCTGCGCCGCATGGCGGTGGTGCTTTCTCGGGCAAAGATCCCTCCAAAGTTGATCGTTCGGCCTCCTATGCCGCACGCTACATTGCAAAAAACGTTATCGCTGCAGGACTTGCCAAAAAATGTCTGATACAGGTTTCGTATGCGATCGGGGTGGCCCATCCGACCTCTCTAATGGTTAATACCTTTGGTACGGGGGTACTGAATGACCAGGAACTTGAACTCTTGATCACCAGGGTATTTGACTGGCGTCCCGGAAAAATTATCCAGACCCTTGAATTGCTCAAGCCCATTTATCGTGAAACAGCCTGTTATGGACATTTTGGGCGTGAAGACACAGCATTCACCTGGGAGCGTTGTAATTTAGTGGAGTCTTTGAGAATGTCGATTTAGAATGAGCTAAATAAGGTCTCTCTTGTCGGGGTGAGGTCAGTCACACAAGCGAGTCAAGGCAGGAACCAAATGAATCAAGCAAAAGTTCTGATCGTTGAAGATAGCCAGATACAAGCGGAAATACTTCGTCGGTATCTGGTCGCTCGTGGCTTTACCTGTACCGTAGCCTCAGATGGCGAGGCAGGGCTGTTTGCCATTCGTTCCAATCGCCCCGACTTGGTGGTCAGTGATGTTCAGATGCCTGTGCTTGATGGCTATCATATGTGTGAACGCATTAAGGCAGATCCTTTGCTTCAATCGATTCCAGTGATTCTGCTGACAGCGCTCTCCGACCCTGTCGATGTGATTCGGGGGTTGAACGCAGGAGCTGAGGCCTACCTGACCAAGCCCTATGATAACGAACGCTTGTTAGTACAAGTCAATCGTCTGCTGGCATCACCGCCTAAATCTGAAAAATTCGAGTCAGAGCTTGCACTTGAAGTAGAAATTGATAATTCAATTTACAGCGTGAAAGCGGGGCGTGAGCAAATCCTCCAGATGCTTGTGTCTACCTACGACAATGCGGCCCATCAGAACCAGTTGCTACGTAAGCTCGAAGAAGATTTGCATGCGTTAAACCAGCAACTGGAGTCTAAAGTCGTCGAGCGTACCGAGGCGCTTGCAAAAGAGGAGAAACGCGCCAGAGATGCTGAAACCAGATATCGCAATTTATTTGAGTTACTCCCCGAGGGCGTGGCACTGGTAAAACCCGACAACTGGAGCGTGTTGGAATTCAATGATGTCGCGTGTGGACAACTCGGTTACTTACGCGAAGAGTTCATTAATATCTCTTTGCTAAACATAGCTGCGCCTGAAGAGCGCGATGCGTTGCACGAGAGCCTTGGTCAGGCCATTCTCTATCCCCAACTCAGTTTCACAACGGTTCTGAATACGCGCGAAGGTGCCCCCCTTGATATGGAAGTTCGAACACGCCTCATCGAACTAGAAGGGCAGAAACTACTGAACTGCATTTTTCGGGATATTTCTGAAATCAATCGCGCAAAAAATATGGAGCGCGAGCTTGAGCATCTTTCTAAGCACGACCTGATTACGGATTTGCCTGGTAAAGAAATTATGCTCGAGGCTCTCACACAAGGTATGCATGTTGCAGAAAGAGAGCATGCGCAGATTACGTTGTTTGCAATTGAGTTAGGACGCCTCAACACACTCTCTGCAAGTCTGGGCCATGAGGCAACTGATTCAGTGCTCAAAGAGCTCGCCGATCGTTTGCGTGCATTGCAGCCCCCCGCACAGATGGTCGCCAGAATTCACAACGAAGATTTCATTTACATGGTCAACGGGTCTTCTGATCCTGCCTCCTTGACTGAATTGCTGGCACGTTTAGTACGTGCGATCAACCTTCCTTTCCAATGGAATGGGGCTGTGCTTGAGTTGGACCCCTATATTGGGATTGGTCTTTATCCAAAAGATGCAAAGGAACCTGAACTTTTGTTGCAAGCAACTGAAGCTGCCTTATATCAAGCGAAACAAGGTGGGCGAAAAGGCGTGGTGCTTGCCTCGCCCGAACTCAATGAGCAGGTGCAACATCTGATTCATAATGAAAACGAATTACGTACTGCATTTGTAAATCGCGAGTTTGAAATGTTTTTTCAACCGCGCGTCAATCTGGATCGTGGCAGTATCTCAGGTGCTGAGGCTCTGATCCGCTGGCGACATCCCGTGCGAGGTTTAGTCCCCCCGATTGACTTCATCCCGCTTGCCGAAGAGATTGGACTCATCACACCGATTACGATCTGGGCGTTAGATCAAGTGTGCCACCAGCAGAAAATCTGGCTGGATCAAGGCGTCAATATCGTACCGGTCTCCGTGAACCTGGTTGCAGAGCAGTTTCAAGACAATCACATCCTCGAGGTGCTTGAGCAGTCCCTGACTAAGTACCAGTTACCCGCGCAGTATCTTGAAGTTGAGCTGACTGAGTCAGCCGCGATGAAAAACCCAGCACAAACGATTACGCTGCTCAAGAAAATTCGTGAGCTAGGTATCCTGATAGCAATTGATGATTTTGGAACGGGCTATTCGTCGCTCTCCTACCTTGAAAAGTTTCCGATCGATATTCTGAAAATTGATATTTCTTTTGTTCAAGGTGTCACGACAGACAAGCACGCAGCTTCAATCACCAGTGCAATTATCGCAATGGCCAAGGAATTGAATTTTTTGATTGTGGCTGAAGGCATTGAAAAAGAAGACCAGCGACAGTTCCTCACGCAGCACCATTGTGATGAAGGACAGGGGTATCTTTTTTCAAAACCTGTGCCTGCCGCCGACTTTGAAGCGTTACTCTTGCGCGCTGCATCATACTGAGCACAACGCTTACAGAAAAAGGGCTCGCAGCATCGCATGGCTATATGCACAAACGCAGCAAGGTGTTGTTATCTGGGTGTCGAGTCATCCGCTAAAGGGTACTGACTGGCTGGATCGATATGGGTGAGCAAGTTCAGTACTCTGTGACGCTGCATAACAGCCTGTCTGGCTGCAAGCCCGATATCGTGCCCCTGTTCGACTGAGAGAGTACCTTCGACTTCGATGTGTGCATCGACAAGGATCATGTCTCCCATTTTGCGGGTACGCACATCGTGGACGCCCTCTACCCCGGGCGTCTCAAGCAAAGTCTTTGTGATCGCCTTGACTTCCTCATCGTTAGCAGAGCGGTCCATCAAGTCGTGAAATGCATCCGATCCGAATTGCCAACCCATCTTGCCCACCATGAGGCCGACGATTAGTGCTGCAATTGGGTCGAGTATTGGATAGCCAAGAAGGTTGCCAACAATGCCAACAGACACTACGAGCGAAGACGCTGCATCTGAGCGAGCATGCCAGGCGTTGGCGACCAGCATGCTGGATTTCACCGCTTTTGCAATCCTTAGCATGTACCGAAACAACAGTTCTTTTGCTATCAATGCAAGTAGTGCAATCCAGAGAGCGATGACATGTACAGCAAGAATGGAGGAAGGGTCTTTGAGTTTTTCAAAAGCACTCCACAGCATGCCGATTGCAACGACAATCAGTATCCCCCCAACAGCCAGTGATGCTGCTGTCTCAAACCTCTGGTGGCCATAGGGATGGTCCTCATCCGCATCTTTTTGGCTGTGGTGGTTGGCAAAGAGCACCACAAAATCCGAAATCAGGTCCGAAATTGAATGCACGCCGTCTGCGATCAGTGCCTGCGAGTGTGCAATGACACCAATCAGAATTTGCGTAATTGACATGCCGATGTTGACCAACACACTGACCAATGTGCTTTTTTTAGCGGCACTGGCACGCTCTGCTGGAGTAAAAGTCGTATCTTCGCTATCGTCGTGCAAATCTTGATTAATCAAGGTTTTTCCTTTTCTGAAAGCGCTGGGGACTAAAGGGTTGGAGCGCAATTTCTGGCTGTTGACCGTAAGCAAGCTGTGCGACCAGCCTTGAGGTACGTGCGGAGCTTACCAGCCCAACATGACCGTGGCCATAGGCGTGAATAATGTCGCGACTGCCAGTGGCTAGACCAATACAGGGCAAGCCATCCGGCGTACTGGGGCGTCTTCCCATCCAGAGGTCCAGCCGTTCCGCGGGCAGATTGCGGGGTAAGCCAGGATATAGCGTCACAAGGTGATCTCTCAGAATCTCGGCGCGCCGCCAGTTCGGTATGTCATCCGGATCTGCGATTTCAACCTGGCCGGCGACTCGAAGCCCCTGTTCCATTGTGGTCACAATGACTTTGCAATCTGCAAACATGGTGGGCGTGCGAGGCGTCGCCTCTGGCTGGCGTAGTACCGCATGATAACCGCGCTCGGATTCAAGTGACACGTCATCCCCAGCGGCATGTGCCAGAGCTTTGGCGCGAGCCCCCGCAGCAATGACGGCACGGTCGCAGAGAATTTCGCCCTGGTCTGTGGTGACGGCCTTGAGCCGTCCCTGTTCAATGCGAAAACCTGTCGCACGTGTCTGCGTCAGGCGGGCGCCCTGAGACTGTGCGTGCCGAATCAGGGCCGCAGTATAGGCTCCAGGATTTCTGCAGCTACCAGTCTCCTGGACCAGAACACCAAACGTATAGCGTGCATCCAGGTCTGGCTCGAGCACCTGCAATGCGTAGGCTTCAAGTTCTATCCACTGAATGCCTTCTTTTTTACGGATCGCCCAGGCGCGGGCGTCTTGCTCGAAATGAGCGCGAGATAAAAAAGCATGCAAAAGACCGCGTCGCTCAATGAGGTCAGGCACGCCAATCTGTATC
>CANBUF010000163.1 GCA_947372575.1 Alcaligenaceae bacterium
CAAGCCTTCAGGTTCGGGCGGTTGCATTTGTTGCAACATCTGCTGGTTGTAGTGATAACTGGCCAGTACGCCAAAGGCATGTGCCGCAGACTCGGGGGTGCGAAAGGCTGGCGTCCCGACATCATCCATCCGGCGCCTCAGTGGACGCATACCGGCATCGCCCATGAAGCAGGTCATCACGGGCTTACGGGCACGCGGTGCGATCTCGGTCAGTGCCGCAGTCACAGCATGCAGATCGGAGCGGGCATCGGGTGTGAGCAGAACCAGCACACCGTCGACCGCGGCGTCATCAAGCAAGCATTCAAGCAATGCACGCGTGCTCTGTGCCGTTAGGGGCAAATTGGTAATGACGGGATTTGAGGCGAGTGCGCCAGGTTCGAGCAAACTGCCCAGCACTTTACGCGTAGCGGGAGACAGTTCTGCCTTCAGAATGGGAGAACCCGAGGCAATCATATCCAGAGCCATTTGGGGCGGACCGCTCCCGTTGGACATTAGCGCCAGTCTGCGACCTTTGGGACGCCGGGCGTAACCCAGCACCTTGAGTGCCGAGAACAGTTGCAAAAAATAGCTCACGCGCACGGCGCCCGCGCGACGCAGTACCGCATCAAAGGCTGCATCGGCTTGCACAGAGTCCTGCGCACGTCCGACTTTCAGGACGATCACTGGTTTAACGCTAGCAGCCGCACGCAGCGCGCTCATAAATGCCCGACCAAAATCAATCTCTTCGAGATACAACACGATACTGTCCGTGCGTGGGTCTGTAGCAAGATACTCAAGCACTTGCGGCAGGCGCGTCACCGCCTCATCACCCAGGGCGACGGCTGTCGAAAAACCCAGATGCACATCATCTGCCCAATCCATCAGCGCCGCTGCAATCCCTCGCGATTGCGCGACCACGGCCAATCGACCATTGCGTGCCAGCGTTGGATATTGAGCGAAATTCAACCCTGCATGCGGTCGCTGCACGCCGGAGTTTGGCCCAAGCAAGGCACAGCCCTGCTCAAGCGCCCAGTCACGACAAATTTCGCGTGTGAAGTCAGGATCAGGATCCACCACATCGTGTGGCAACAGGATGACAGCACGCGGGCGCACCAGACCGATCTGATGGAGCACTTCCGTTAAGCGGGGCGGTGCGATACAAACCAGCACCAGATCTACGCGCGCACCGGGCTCCACTCCCTGCAACGACTCGGGCAACGCAACGGGCTGGCCCGCCACACACTCGACGTGCGTGAAGCGACCGCGCAAGCTTGCTGGAACGGCACGCACGATCGGGATCGGACGATCAGCCACGACCAGCAGGCTGCGTGGCTCAAACAGGGGGTCAAAAGCGTGGCGCAACATGATAGGTGGCGCTCTCTACTAAAATAGCTTCTATCTTAACAACTTACGTTTGCTGAAGACCAGATTTTCTTCAAACTCCCGGCACTGCCTCAGGAACTCTGTAATGAATGCACCCACCACTCCCGTACGCACACGCTTCGCGCCCTCCCCTACAGGTTTTTTGCATCTGGGCGGCGCGCGCACGGCCTTGTTTGCCTGGGCCTATGCCAGGCATTTTGGTGGCACCTTCATTTTGCGTGTCGAGGACACCGACCTCGAGCGTTCAACACCACAAGCCGTGCAAGCCATTCTGGATGGTATGGCCTGGCTGGGCCTGACGCCAGATGAGGGACCGTTCTACCAGATGCAGCACATGGACCGCTACCGGGAGGTCATTGCATCGATGCTGGCTGCAGGCACCGCTTACCATTGCTACAGTTCACCCGCAGAAGTCGACGCGATGCGCGAACTCGCCAGATCAAAGGGAGAAAAACCTCGCTACGACGGCACGTGGCGCCCCGAACCTGGCAAAACCCTGCCAGCCATTCCAGCAGACCGCAAGCCGGTTGTTCGCTTTAAAAGCCCGCAAGGCGGCGCAACAAGTTGGGTCGACATGGTCAAAGGACCCATCAGCTTTGACAATACCGAACTCGATGATCTGGTAATCGCCCGCCAGGATGGCACCCCGACCTATAACTTCTGTGTCGTAGTCGACGACTGGGATATGCGTATCACCCATGTCTTGCGCGGTGATGACCATGTCAACAACACGCCTCGCCAGATCACGATTCTGCGCGCACTTGGCGCGCCGATTCCTGAATATGGTCATGTGCCTATGATTCTCGGTCCGGATGGCGATAAGCTCTCAAAGCGCCATGGGGCCGTGAGCGTGATGGAATATGACTACGAGGGCTACCTGCCTGAAGCGATGGTTAACTATCTCGCGCGTCTGGGCTGGAGCCATGGCGATGATGAGCTTTTTTCGCGTGAGCAGCTCGTCAGCTGGTTTGATCCCCAGCACCTTTCAAAATCCGCAGCACAGTGGGATCCCAAAAAGCTGAACTGGGTCAATGCCCACTATATCAAGCAGACCGACGATGCAGTGCTGGCGCAAGCCATTACCCCACGCATTGCCATCCGGGGCGGACAGACCTCACACATCGACCTGATTCAGGTAGTCAAACTGTTGAAGGATCGCGCTGAAACACTCGAACAGCTCGCAGACGGTGCCATGCTGTTTTGCGGGACTTTTCATCAGCCTGATGCAGATCTGGTTGCCCAGCACCTTACCGAAACCGCTCGTCATGCATTGCAAGATTTTGCTGTGCAGGCAGCAGACATCACCTGGACGCGCGAGGCGATCTCTGCACTGATTAAAACCATATTGGCCAGCCACACCCTAAAAATGCCACAGTTGGCGATTCCTCTGCGGGTCGCGGTCGCTGGCACCACGCATACTCCCGCGATTGATGCCGTGCTTGAAATCCTGGGCAAACAGACGGTCCTTGCAAGGCTGGCGGATATCTAAACTGAAAGCCAGCAAGAGGGGCCGACTTACAGCAAGCGGAAGCTATCCTGTACTTTTTTAGCAAACATGCTGCGGCTGCCAGCACGATCCTCGCGATATGTCAGGCGCGAGGCGTCGATTTTTTCGACCATGTAGGTTGTTGAGTAAATCGGGTCGTTAAAGTCGATCAGTTCGCCATTGGATTTGCTCACGCGAGTGATGAGCTTGCCAGCTGGAGCCTCCCAGCAACCTGTTTCTCGCAGCTCAGAACGGATATTGCGTCCCTGCTTGACGCGAGTCTGCTGGCGCAGCGTACCATCGGCTTTGAGCGTCAGCAAAGTCTGGATTTCACCCGCAACGCCGTTTTGCTTGCTGACCAGATACCAGGTGCCAACCAATGGCTGATTCGAGGCCACCGGGACGCATGTGGGTGCCACGGCACCGCTTGGAGCTGGTACCACAGGCGCATCACTGGGACGGGGCAAGCCACAGGCAGTCAGCAGCACTAACAATAAGAGTACCCACCCGCGACGCACATTACGTGCAATCCCTGCTAATTCATGCACCGCATTACCAAGTACCTCTACAAACATTACAACTCCAGAATTTTCGATAAAACGAACAAATCAAATTTAATACCTACATATTGCAGTAAATCCACCAACTCGCCACGACAATCTGCATGCGAAGGACTGGCCGGACAACACTTGTTGGCTTTTACACCACACTCTTGCCACAAATGCCAGCCAGTGCAGACACAAACAGGGCTGAGCCTGACAGAGGCGAATCCGCGTACTGTGGGGCTGAAACACGCCACAAGGCACCAGACCACTGGCGAATACTCACTGATGCCTGACTAGGGATAACGATTAAAAAATATTATGCGATTAAGTATTGCCCGCAACTCGCCAAACCACTAGAATTAGTGCCAGACAAAGATAAATACACCATATGTAGTAGTGAAGACCAGAATATTCAGCCTCAACTGTGGGGCGTGAATAGACCGGCTGATCTGCTAACGACATACAAAACACCTTTTAAAACATGGTTTGTGCCATGTTTATCCTGCAGGAGCCTCAATGCAAACTTCTACCGCCAATATGCTGCGCCAAGACGCAGCACCCCATTTCCCCGCTTCAGATACCCCAATCACTGAAACAGTGTGGACGCAGTACCACATCATCCGTCGCAACGGTTCTGTCGTAAATTTCGAGCCTAGCAAGATTGGGATCGCCATGACAAAGGCATTTCTGGCAGTCAATGGCGGCCAAGGCGCTGCCTCCGCTTGCGTGCGCGAAATCGTTGACACGCTGACTCGCCAGGTTGTTTCCGCACTGGTGCGCAGCCGCCCGAATGGTGGCACCTTCCATATCGAAGACGTCCAGGATGCGGTTGAGCTGTCTCTGATGCGCTCAGGCGAGCATGACGTCGCACGCTCCTATGTGCTGTATCGCGAGCGTCGTTCACAAGAGCGTGCCAGTGCCAACATTGACCAGGCTCCTGTTGAGGCAAGCACCCTGCATGTGGTTGAAAACGGCGTACGCAAACCGCTGGATCTGGCAAAACTGAAGCACACCATTGAATCTGCCGGCTTTGGACTTGGCGAATTTGTCGACTCCGCAGCGATCCAAAGAGAAACCCTTAAGAACCTGTATGACGGCGTACCCGTCGATGAAGTCTACAAGTCTGCGATTCTGTCAGCGCGTGCTATGGTCGAAAACGATCCAGCCTACAGTAAAGTCACCGCGCGCCTGCTCCTGCACACGATTCGCAAAGAAGTTCTCAGCGAAGAAGTCTCGCAAGAAGACATGACGACACGCTATGCAACGTACTTTCCAACCTTCATCAAACGCGGTGTCGAAGGCGGCCTGCTCAACTCCGAGCTTTCCCGTTTTGACCTGCCACGTCTCGCAGCCGCACTGGATGCTAGCCGCGACCTGCAATTTGACTATCTGGGTTTGCAAACACTTTACGACCGCTACTTCCTGCACCTGCGTGGTCAGCGCATCGAGTTACCCCAAGTATTCTTCATGCGTGTCGCAATGGGTCTGGCCATCGCCGAAATCGATCGCGAAGCACGTGCCATCGAGTTCTATCAAATCCTGTCATCGTTTGACTTCATGAGTTCGACACCGACGTTGTTCAACGCCGGCACACTGCACTCACAGTTATCCTCGTGCTATCTGTCGACCGTCTCGGACAACCTCGATGGCATTTACGAAGCAATCAAAGAAAATGCACTGCTTGCAAAATATGCAGGCGGCCTGGGCAATGACTGGACGCCCGTACGCGCCATGCGCAGCCACATCAAAGGCACCAACGGCGAAAGTCAGGGTGTTGTGCCTTTCCTGAAGGTCGTCAACGACACGGCAGTCGCCGTGAACCAGGGTGGCAAACGCAAGGGCGCAGTCTGCTGCTACCTTGAATCGTGGCACCTCGACATCGAAGAGTTCCTCGACTTGCGCAAAAACACTGGCGACGAGCGTCGTCGCACGCATGACATGAATACCGCGAACTGGATTCCCGATTTGTTCATGAAGCGTGTCATCGAAGGTGGCGACTGGACACTCTTCTCACCATCGGATTGCCCAGACTTACAC
>CANBUF010000164.1 GCA_947372575.1 Alcaligenaceae bacterium
CACCTGATTTAAATTATCACCTGTTTTAAATGCTTATCTAAACATTGCCACTTCAACATTGTCATCTACAGTTTGTGAGCGGATTCATATTTTTACAGCCAGTCACACTCAAATTTTCGTACAGAGACACGTTCAATCAATAGGTTTTATAAGCTCATGCAAGTTCACGCCCCATCCCGGTTTGCACTCTACGCCAAGCTGGTTCGCATAGACAAACCAATCGGTATCATGTTGTTGCTTTGGCCTACGCTATGGGCGGTATTTGCTGCGAGCGACGGTTGGCCGAGCGCGATGATTCTCTTTATCTATGTCGCAGGTACTGTCTTGATGCGCTCTGCAGGGTGTGCTATGAATGACTATTTCGATCGCGATGTCGATTTGCATGTCAAACGTACCGAACACCGTGTGCTGACCGCTGGTCTAATTCAGCCCAAAGAAGCCCTGGGCGTTGCAGCAGTGCTTGGCCTACTAAGTTTGATACTGGTATTGCCTTTGAATGGTATGACCTGGCTGCTGGCATGTGTGGCGGCCATTCTTGCGGTGACGTATCCCTTGTTCAAGCGATTTTTTGCGATCCCCCAGGCGTATCTTGGCATTGCTTTCGGCTTTGGGATTCCCATGGGTTTTGCTTCGATACAGAATATGATTCCGCTCGCGGCGTGGGTGATGCTAGCGGCCAACGTATGCTGGGCCATCGCGTACGATACCGAATATGCCATGGTCGACCGAGATGATGATGTCCGGCTGGGGCTCAAGACTTCTGCCATCACGTTTGGCCGCTTTGATGTGGCCTGCATCGCTTTTTCTTATGCAATGACGATACTGCTGCTGAGTTGGGCAGGAGTGTTACTTGGTTATCACATGGCGTACTGGCTGGGGTTGATTTTCGCATCTGTTATTGCGCTTATACATCTTTACTGGATCCGTAAGCGTGATCGCGCAGCATGCTTCAAAGCTTTTTTACACAATACATGGTTTGGTTGCGCAGTCTTTACCGGTATTTTTATTGAAACAGTGTTTCACTGATTTTGGACAATGATGAATAATTTTCCTTCTATCGCGGTAATTGGTGGTGGCAATATGGCCAACGCTTTGATTTCTGGCTGGTTGAATCAAGGCTGTCCCGCTTCAAAAATTCATGTGGTGGAGCTATCGGACACCTTACGCGCAGCATGGCAATCTCGTGGCGTCAGTACTGCGAGCAGTCCGGATGCCAAACTCTCAGAATGCGATGTCTGGATTTATGCCGTCAAGCCTCAACAAATGCGGGATGTGGTGCTATCGACCCATGCCTTGATTGAACCGCACACATTGATTATCAGTATCGCAGCAGGGATTTCGATCGCCTCGCTGTCTGAATGGCTGGGACATGCGGGCGTTGCGTCTACAAGGATTGTCAGGTGCATGCCCAACACACCCGCTCTCGTTGGAGCAGGGGTAACAGGTATGGCGGCACCGACTGCGCTTTCTGACGCGGATCGTGAGGTCGCGGCTAATTTACTGTCTGCAGTTGGTGAGGTGGTATGGGTCAAGGATGACCAGGCAATTGATGCGGTGACTGCCTTATCTGGTAGTGGTCCTGCCTATGTATTCCTGTTTATTGAATCACTCATTGCGGGCGCAGTGTCCCTGGGTCTCTCGCCCGAGCAGGCCAGGCAGCTTGCACTTGCTACGCTGGCAGGCTCAACAAAGCTTGCAGAACAGTCAACTGAATCTCCGGCAATCTTGCGTGAGCGCGTCACCTCAAAGGGAGGAACGACCGCAGCCGCACTTGATGTGTTCAATACAAAAGAATTTTCAGCTATTGTCGGATTAGCGATGCAAGCCGCAACGACCCGTGCGGCCGAGTTGTCAGTCGAATTTGGAAAATAAAATTATGTCCCTCAAAAAAATCTGTATTAGTCTGCTCACATTTGTCGTCCTTGTTGTTGGGGCTTGGCTGGGTGCGAGTATTTATCTTGGGCGTACCACTGCAAAGTGGGTATCGACACTAGTTGAACAAACAGCCAAGCAAAAAACAATTCGCCTTGTGAATCTTCAACACAAACAGGGGTTGTTTTCCTCAGTTGGTCAGTTTGAAGTTCGACTCAATGATTTAGCCGCTGATGTCAGTACGGGTAGACAAAAGCTTGCTGTCATTGTGGATTATCGCGTCGCCAATCTGCTTCTGCCTGGGTCCTCCATGCGTTTTGAATGGAGCATGAAACCCTCAGGTGAGTATGGCGCTGAATTCAATCGTATTTTTGGATCGGAGCTGACCCTCGAAGGCAAGGGGAAACTAGCTTACGGCGGCCGTGCGATTTCATCACTGAAGCTGCCTGAGCTTGTCATGCGTGATGGAGAGGACCGCATGCAGATCTCACCCTCTACTGGACAGTTGGCCTGGGTCGGCAATGCATTGTCCTTTGACTGGAAGACGGACAGGATTGCTTTGCGCAGCGATGGACAGCCGATTGATATCGTTGGCGTCAGTGCCTCAGCCGATATCACAAATCGTAATCGTGGTATTGGCACGATGAAATTCGGTGTCGATAAATTCAGTAACAAGACAACAACTGCGCAAGGTTTTGGCGTGCAATCAACGGTGGCAGAGCGCGGTGATCGCCTGGATATTTTGTTCAATCATCAGCTCGCCAGTCTGGACATTGCAGGTCAAAAAGTACGAGACATATTGATTGATTTAACGATCTCAGATTTGGATATCTCGAGTGTGGATACGTTATCAGCAATTGCCAGTGATTCCGATGATTTTCAAAGCCTGACCGCTGATGAGCAATCCAGAGCGGTACTTGCTGGGCGCAAACTCCTTAATCAAGGACTCGTGATCGCTTTACCCAAGATTTCAGCGCAAATTGGTTCGGGTTCAGTCAACGGTGATGTAAAAATCGAGTTCCTCAAGTCGGATGAGGCAGCACCTGTTGAGTTTTCGACTCAAAAATCCTTACGTGCTTCGGGGCAACTTTTTGCAAAAGGCAAAGTGATTGATCAGACGCAAAAGATGATGGCATTGATGATGGGCTTAGCAACCGATTCAAAAGAAGGCCTGAAATCAAGCTTTACATTTTCAGGCAACACATTGAAAGCGAATGGCAAGTCCTACGACGTCAGCGATTCGCTCTCAATGATTGATGACTACATTAATGGCTTACTTTATCCGTAGCCTGCTCTGTCCAGCCACCACCGAGTGACTGGAACAGCGCGGCAGTGTCCATAAGGCGCGAAGCCTGTGCCTGGACACGGGATACTTTTACTTGCAGGTAAGATTGTTCTGCAAGCAATAAGGTTAAGACATTGACTGAACCGATTTTCAGTTGCTGCTGGGTCATATCAAAGGTCTTTTTGGCTGCAGACTCAGCCCGCAGCGCTGCATTGAGTGCACGAGTATCCGCATCCAGTGCATACAGAGTGTCAGACACGTTTTGAAAAGCAGTCAGTACGGTGCTGCGGTATTGCGCACCGGCCTGATCCATAGCTGCCTGTGCGGCTTCTTGTCTAAATTTCAGCGTACCAAAGTCAAACACGGTTTGTGTGATGTTGCCCGTAACGCCCCAGAACTGGTTGTTATTGGTAAACATTTGATTAAAAGGTACTGCCGCGCCTCCTAGAAAGGCGGAAAGGGAAAACTGCGGTAAGCGGTTCGCGATCGAGACCCCTACGAGTGCACTGGCCGCATGCAATTGTGCCTCGGCTGCACGCACATCAGGACGCTGATCGACAATCTGTGACGGCAAGCTGACGGGTAATGACTGAGGGAGTACCAACGTATCCAGATCAAAGTTCTCAAAACCACCTTGTGCCGGCAACTTGCCTGCAAGGACGGCCAACTGATTACGTGTCTGTTCGAGTTGCTTGTGCAGGGGAGGGAGCAATTGCTGATTTTGAGCAAGCAGGGTTTCTTGTGCCGCAACATCCAGGGCCGAAGAGAAGCCAAGCTTTTGCTGCTGTTGCAGCAACTCCAGAGCATGAGTACTGGCACGTATGATTTCTTCGGTCGTCCGGAGTTGTGCTTGGAGTGCGGCTTGCTGAACGGCAGCTGATACTACATTGGTTGCAAGCGTGACATAGGCGGCATCGAGCAGGAATTTTTGATTTTCAGCCTGAGCATCGAGCGACTCGACAGTACGTCTGTTCAAACCAAAAACGTCAAGCACAAAACCAACGGAGACCTGTGCCGTATTCAGGGAAAAAGGCGTATCGCCAGAATTTAATGTCGGGGCAATAGTGTTGGAGTTGCCTTGTCTGGTCGGAGAGTATCCGGCCTGAATCGTTGGGAAATAAAAGCCTCGTTGCGCAGAGGCATTGGCCTGGGCTTGTTTGAGTGCTGCCTGAGCCGCATCGATGGTTGGATTCTGTTTGAGGGATAATTCAACTAAAGCATTGAGTGTTGGCGAAGCATATAACGTCCACCACTCACGCTTGACTGTCGCACCGATCTCAAAACGCTGGGCAGCAACCAGGTGGTCTGTTGGCTGCACGGATTTTGAGTCTGCCGGTATTTCGCGGGTTAAGCCCGTCACCTCTGGCGCGGCCGGACGATTAAAGTCCGGGCCGACGGCACAGCCTGTGAGTGCGAGCGTGACCGACAGGGCGACTACTTTCATTTTTGGATGAAATAAACAATTGAATCTCGATGTTTGCTTCATGATGCGAGATCCTTAGCTTTGATCAATTCAGTCTTCTTTAGCTTGCGCGCCTTGCGTTCATCAGACCATTGGACAACCACAACCTGCAGAGCCGGGGCGACAATTAACAGCATGACTGGGCCGATGAGCATGCCTCCCACCACAACGACAGCAAGAGGTTTTTGAACCTCGCTTCCTATACCATTCGAGAGCGCAGCAGGCAGCAAACCAATACACGCAGAGAGGGCGGTCATCAGCATGGGGCGCATTCTTTGATCTGCAGCTTCATACATGGCTTGAACACGATCTTTGCCTGAAGCAATCAACTCGTTGAAATAGCTGACTACAAGAATGCCGTTCATCACAGAGACGCCAAAGAGCGAAACAAAACCAATCGCAGCAGAGATGCTCATGTTCAGACCGGAAAGATACAAGGCGATGATGCCACCGGCAATTGAAAATGGGATCGCTGCAATCGTGAGCAGACTATCACGTAGCGAATTAAACAGCGTGTAGAGCAATAGCAAGATGATACCGATCGCGATTGGAAGTACGACAAACAGTCTTGCTTTAGCTTGTTGAAGCTCCTCAAATTCACCCGCCCAGTCAAACCGGTATCCATTGGGTAATTTGATGTTCTTTTCAAGTCGAGTCTGGGCTTCGGTGACCGTGCTGCCTAGATCTCGTCCACGGACGCTGAATTTAACGGGTATATAGCGTTGGTTACGTTCGTGGAAAATGTATGAGGCACCTGTATCGAGCGAAATGGTAGCCAGCTCACTCA
>CANBUF010000165.1 GCA_947372575.1 Alcaligenaceae bacterium
GCTTCGAGGGTGAACCAATCGGGTTTGCCCATTCGCAATTCGCTGCCATCATAAACACCATAGGTTACGTAGGTCATCCACCCGCCATTGCCTGCACCTGTCTGGTATTGGGCGTTCTGGTTCGAGCGATTCAGGGCGCAGCGTGCTGCATTCGATTCAGGAACGACCGTACCAGTCCGGGTCGCAGTCCCGAGCATGAATTGACGTTCGACACCAAACGTCACTCCAATGTCAGTTGACGGTGTAAAGCGAATGCCCAGTGCTCCCAGTGACGTAGGTAAACCTGAAACGCCCTTATTCATGGTCTCATCTCCGACACTGAGCACACCTGTTCCACAACTGTCGACACCACTTTGCGTACTTGTTTTACTCCCGCCATCGTAAATCGTGTTGGACATACGCCCGTAGACTTCAAACGTCTGGGTTGAGGAATTCAAAAAGGAAGCAGGGCGCCAGAACAACTCTGCAGTGCTGAATGTCGAATCGCCTGGCACAGTAATTGCGGCTCCGCCAATTGCAGTGGATGCTGGCCGGGCCCCTCGATAACTGGCAGACAGATAAGCGCCCCACTCGCGCGATAAGTTTGCAATCGAGCTACGGGTGTTGAATAGTTGCTCAGGACTTAATTCCAGTGTGTGATTGTCGGCCTGATCAACAGCTTGCTTAAACGACTCCACCGCAGCACGTTTATCTCCGTTGCTTGCCTGTGCGTAGGCCAGATCAAGAATCGCACTCGGCGTTGCATACCCGGTAGCACGTGCAGTTTTAAAATCTTCGAGTGCCAGCGCTTTATCACCGAGCGACTGATGCAGATATCCACGTTGCATCAGGAACGCTGCAGCATCCTCAGGATTATTCTGAATCGCCTCATTTGTCGCAATCAATGCTTCCTGAGGTAAATGTTCAAGCTTGAGCGCTTCTATCAATAACAGCCAATAATTTGTATTGTGTGGCAAGAGTGCAATAGCTTTTCTGGCCAGGGTGGCGGCCTGGCTCGATTGCTTTGCATGAATGGCGTCATACCCTGCTTGCGCAAACTGGTCCGCCTGGCGACGCACGAGTTCCATTTTGCGTTTGGCCAGTGCGGTACGACCGTTCGGACTCAAGGCCATGACACCCTCAATGGCTGCGAGGGCCTGATCATATTGCCCCTCGGCTTGCAGGGCATCCATCCACAACATGGCCCAGTCGAGCTGCGTGGGATCCAGTTCAAATGCCTGTTGAGCACCACTCGCTGCACGCGCAAAATCACGATTTTTAAAATCAGTAAACGCCTGACCTGCCAGCGCAAAGCCTTTGATGTAGGCTGGAGTCACTGGAGATCCAGAGGGTGTCCGTGCAACGGGTTGGGGAGCCAGGCTGCGCTGGGCCAGACGGAGTTCAGGGCTATCGAGTCCGTGGTTCAGTGCATCCTGAATCGCTGCTTGAGCTTGCTTGATTTTGCCTTGCTTTTGCAATGCATAGACCAGCAGCATTCTCGTGTTGAGATCATTCGGTTGTTTAGTGATTGCGAGATTTGCCATCTGTTCAGTTTCGGCGTAGCGACCATGTTTAAAGCTTGAGTAGGCTGCATCGACCAGTTCCCAGTAGGGATCGGCTTCTGCACGCGCCTGCTTGGCCAGAAATAATGGTGTTAGCACCGTGACATGGCTGATTGAGTCGGCAGAACCAACATTTCCCGTGTAGAGTGGTTTGCGATTATCAAGCAACGCCTGACTGAGAATCGCTTGAGCATGCTTGATCTCTGATGATCGAATGCCTTGCTGATAGGCCTGCTCGGTGACTTCAAGTGCCTCCTGCACCAGACCTTGATTTTGCAGAGAATAGATTTTTAGAAGCCAAAGTCGCGTCACATCAGGACGCAAGAGCAGGGCGAGTGATACTTGTTCAACCGCCTGAGCAAAGTTATTTTTCTTGTAACTGTTAAATGCCTGTTCAGTATTGCGCCAAGCCTGTCCATCCAGGGGTATTGGTGCAAGCGCGCTCGAGATACTGATTGCAGGGTCATGGTTGAGCCCCGGTAGCGTTCCTTGTGGCAGGGCTGGCCGTATGATGAGAGAGCATGACAAGAGGAGCAGACTCCGTATCAATCCCTGACGGTACAGAACAATTGCACGGATCATGGACGAGTACCAACAGCGATGACGGTTTGAGACTCTGTTGATTCTTTAGATGCTGTAGGTGTCAAAAGTGTTAAAGGTGTCGAAGATGCAGTGGATGCAGTAGATGTTAAAGATTCTTGACCAGTCAACGTAACACTATTGTTTTGCAAGGCCAGCGCCTCGTGCAAGGTCGCATGGTCTAACCATCCCTCAGAGATCAGTATTTCGCCAAGCGGCCGATGATCCTTTGCTTGTATTTCAAGTGCGAAAGCAAGCTTGGTTTCGTCAATCGCCTGCCATTTGAGTAAAAGTTCACCTAGTCGAAGCTTTTGAGTAGACAACGTATCGGCAGAGGGAAAGTCGTGCATGGTTTTATCCCAGGCCAATTTTTTGCCTGTGATCAGATGACCGATAAACATTCTCCAGGCTCGGGCAGCCGCCATCGCATTAATAAAGTTACCGACAATCATCCGCGGGATGCATAAGAGGCCATGCTCCCACCCGTACATGGAACCCACAAAATAGACACGCTGGACAATGCGCATCAACAAAGCGGCCATGTTGAGCCACATTAATTGTGCAGCCAGGCTGCCTGGTGAAAACAGGGAAGGGTAGTAGACGGTCCAGAGCCCAAGTTTATCGAGGATCACCATCAGCAAAAAATTACCCAGCAACAGGTACCCGATCATTGAGATAAATGAAGTGATTAATCCTTTACGATCGCGAAATAAAAGATACTTTGTAGACAATGAACCGTTCCAGCCGACCTGCTGCCAGCCTTGGAGGGCAATACCCAGTGTCCAGCGTGCCCGCTGTCGATAAGCAGTTCGAAACGTATCGGGGAAAAACTCTCTGACGCCAAGTGGCATCCTGAGTGTACGAACAGTCTCTTTACCGTAGCCAAACCAGGTTTTGCGACGGATCACATAATCCACATTGAATTTGGCAAAAATCTGTTTCATACCTAATCGACCGAGTCTTGAGCCGATGTCATAGTCTTCGGTCAGGCTGTCTGTATTAAAGGGCATGTTGTCGGTCTCGGCAGCGAGGACTTCAAGTGCGCGCCGTGAAAAACAGGTGCCTACTCCAGCAGAAGGCACTGACTTAGACATGCTCTCGCGCACAACCAGATCTTTGGTATGCCACTCGGCGAACTCATCCATATATGTCCCCGCCACGAGCTCCCACCAATTGCGCTCAAGCGATGTCACGGGGAGCTGAATAAAGTCAATGCGAGGCAAGAGATAGTTAAAGTACTTTAATTCAAGCGGATGGAGAACGTCTTCGCTGTCGTGCAGGATGACCCCGGCAAAAGGCTCTGTCTGCTTGAGTCCAACTGAGAAAATTGCCTGAACAATCCAGTTCAGGCAATCAGCCTTACAGGTTGGGCCGTCATGCGGGACTTCCACACGAACAAGCTGACGTAATCTGCGGCGCATTTTTTCAACTTCATCGATTGTCCGCTGATCATTGCAGTAGGTCCCGACAAAAATGACGTAGTTTTTATACTCAAGTGTGTTGACCATTGTCTCGAGCATCGGGGCAATCACATCGTACTCAAGCCAGGCTGGCACCATGATCGCCAGTGGTTGCTCTGGCTTTTCACGGATTTGCTCAACGGTCAGCGGCCTGTATTTACGCTTATATGAAATGGTCCTGCTAATCTGGCGCAACCAGTACCAAATATCGATAAACAAGTCATCGATACTCGACACCAAAATCACGCAACCAAAAATCGTTGTGACGATTTCGAGCCAATGATAGTAGTCCGCCAAAAAATACGGCCAGTAAAGCGAATCCAGCAAGGACTTTAACGTATCAAGCACGAAGCACCTTAGCCTTGATTTTTAGACTTACGCTTGTTTGCCATACGTCGGGCTACGATCAACAGAAAAACGATGCCAAGCAGTAGCACACCGACCATTGGAACAGTCCATTGCATGTACTGACGCCATTCATAAAAGGGCACTGAACCCGGAGCACGTGCCTCACCTGCATCTGGGTGATTGCTATCAATCCAGGCGATTGGGCCTTTAGGACCAATGATGACCAGATTCCCTTTATTCAAGACGAAATGCGGATCGATATTTTCATCAGAATCTCCGAGAGATTGCCAATAAACCCCCTCATGTCCGGATGAGGTGATTAACTCGGCTGCACTCAGCTTTTCAAGACCAGCAATATTGATCCAGGGCGTGTTTTTACCGCCGATGCGCAGCCCCGTCTGGTCAATCAATTGCACCACGGACTGGCTGTCTTTTAACGGGACTTCCATCGAAACAAAAGCCTGACCGGGTGCATAGGATTCAGAGTTGGGCACGTGGATCATTTTGGTACGTGTAGCGGGCAGTCCGCTTGCCAACGCCATGATCATTGTATTTTTAAGACTGGTAGGAGCCGAAAGTAAATACCGGTCTGGGATCAGAAGTTCAGGCGTATGTGCCAGAGCGGGTAGCACTCCGACAAAGGACCCATCTGGAACAGAGTGACCCAGCTTCATATAGCTTGTAGGCAGTACATCCACCGGATAGGCCTGGGCTTCTTCAGAACAGCCATTTGTGACAGGCTGCCGTTGAAAACGCACCACAACATTATTCGTGATGCCCAACGCGTAGCCAGGAATGCGGGTTGAGATCTTCTCAGGCTCGCCATCCGCTCGCAAACGCTGCGCAACAAGCAGTATGTCATTCCAGAAAACAGAAGCAATTGGGCTAGATCCAGAGGCGCCGGGCGCAGCAGCAACATCCATGACAAGTTCATCAGGCATCTGACCATATTTGGCCACCGTGGTCAGGGGAAAATTGAGCGACCAGATCCCGTGATTTTTGACATCAAAGCTTGTGTAAGTCCCACCCAGATTATCCAGGTTGATTTTACCTGCATCACTCAAGTCTGGCATTGTGGCGCGATAGGCCGTGACCTGCCTGGAGATTAGGATGTTGCGCCAGTAGGAATCAAAAATTCCTGCAGCCTGATCACCCACATCATTTGCAATGACGATGATTGGCCTGCGCCCCATCGAGGCTGTGCGTACCTGACCGATTTGAATAGGCTGTGACACAATCGATACACGTTCGGCTCTCCACGCATCAAAAGCACGCAGCGCATCAGGATCGCTCTCAAGTTGTACGCGCAAAGCTTTAAGTGCGCCGTCGATCGATGAGAATAATGCCGCATCCATAATCGCGATATCTGAACGGACGGCTTGCGCATTCAGGAAAATCAGTGCGCCCAATTCTGCAGCAGATTTAATCTGATACTTGGACTGTC
>CANBUF010000166.1 GCA_947372575.1 Alcaligenaceae bacterium
GCTTTCAGCTCAGAAAACTGGCGTCGCCCTGCAGAGGAAGTCACCCTATTGATGCGACTCTTTGTGCAGGCGCTTGAGCGAGAGGTCGCACGTCTGCAGGATCAGGGTGTGCGCATGCATGTCGTGGGAGATCTTTCTGCTTTTGAACCCCGTCTACAAGAACTGATATTGCAGGCAGAGGCCAAGACTGCTCACAACGACAAGCTTCATCTCACAATTGCGGCGAATTACGGTGGCAGATGGGACATTTTGCAGGCAACCCGCAAAATGATTGCTGCTGAGCCTGAGCTGGCGCAGACGCCTGAGTCAATTGATGAGACACATCTTGAAAAATATCTCTCCATGGCATGGGCGCCAGAACCCGATTTATTTATCCGTACGGGTGGAGAGCAGCGCATTTCCAATTTTATGATCTGGCAGATGGCCTACTCGGAGCTATATTTTACGGACTGTTATTGGCCCGACTTTGGTGAAGCTGAATTACTCAAAGCATTTGAGTGGTACAGCTGCCGCGAAAGAAGGTTTGGCCGCACAAGCGCCCAACTCCATGCTAAGCACACGAGCTAACTGACATGCTCAGACAACGTGTCCTGACCGCTATTGTCTTGTTGGCCGTGTTAGGTGCAACTGTTACTGTTCAGACGCCCTGGCCCTTTATGATCTTTCTGGGTGTTGCCTGTGGCTGCGCGGGTTGGGAATGGTCCAGACTCACCAGACCGCATGCAAATACCTTTGCCATCACGCTGGGGCTGGTTCTTTTTTTGCTGTCCCTGTTTCAAACACAGCAATGGTTGAGTTCAGCTACCCACGACGGCATTTTGTTAAATGTTATTTGTCTGCTGAGTGCTTTGGTCTGGGTGTGTGTAATTGTCCCGACCGTGCTGCGTGTTGAATCACATGCACCAGCTCACCATTTTGGCTGGACGCTTTTCGCACCAGTGACTTTATTCGCAACCTGGATGGCGCTCGCCTCGCTTTTCCTGCAGCGCGGGGCCGCTTATGTGTTGAGCTTGCTCATACTGATCTGGATTGCAGATATTGCTGCGTATTTTGCAGGCAGGGCATTTGGTCGCAACAAGCTCGCTCCCAACATTAGCCCGGGTAAAACCAGAGAGGGAGCTGTTGCTGGTATCGCAGGGGTTGTCATCTGGATTGTGGTGTCTGCGCACTGGCCTGACACTTTCGGTGGGGTACTCGTGAGACGCTGGACGTTGCCTGGCGCAATTCTGTGTGCGGTTTTTCTTGCCTGTCTTTCGATCATCGGAGACTTGTTCGAATCGCTCTTGAAAAGACGTGCGGGTGTCAAGGATTCTAGTAGTTTGCTGCCAGGTCATGGCGGTGTCTACGATCGCATTGATGCAGTGGTTGCAGTTGTGCCTGTTGCATATTTGTTATCGGAATCCCTGACATGGTAGCCATGGCGAAGGTGACGATTCTGGGATCCACCGGATCAATCGGTCAAAACACTCTGGATGTGATTGCACGGCATCCAGAGCGTTTTAGTGTTTACGCACTATCCGCTTATAGTCGAATCGATTTGCTGGTCACGCAAGCGGCCAGCTGCCGTGCTGAGGTGGTGATTGTTCCAGACTCTGAAGCGGCTGAGCGTTTTCGTCAACTATGGTTAACCTCACAGCCCTGCCCAGAGATCCGTGTGGGTGCGCGCGCGCTGGCCGAGACCGCTGCAGACAGCAGATGCGATGTCGTAATGGCTGCTATTGTCGGTTCTGCCGGATTGCCCGCTGCACTCGCAGCGGCCCAGGCAGGCAAGCGCGTGCTACTTGCCAATAAAGAAGCGCTCGTTGCTGCGGGGTCTTTGTTCATGGCTGCCGTTCGTGATCATGGTGCTGAGCTTCTCCCGATTGATAGTGAACATAACGCGATTTTTCAATGTTTGCCGCATTCTGAACGTGCGAGTGCTCCAGCGGGTCCTGCAAAAGGCGTACGTCGTCTGATTCTGACTGCATCTGGAGGTCCTTTCCGTACGCGCCTCTGGTCCGAACTTGATTCCGTGACGCCCGAACAAGCCTGTGCGCACCCCAATTGGAGTATGGGCAGAAAAATATCTGTTGATTCGGCTACGATGCTCAATAAGGGGCTTGAGGTGATTGAGGCCCACTGGTTGTTTGCCATGCCAGCTGACCGTATTAGTGTCGTCATTCACCCCCAAAGCGTGGTGCACTCGATGGTTGAATACGAAGATGGATCTGTACTGGCCCAGCTTGGTCAACCAGATATGCGTACACCGATTGCTTATGGCCTGGGCTTTCCTGACCGGATTGAATCGGGTGTCGGGATGCTTGATCTGGCCCAAGCCGGCAGACTCGATTTTTCGGCACCCGATATGCTGCAATTCCCTTGTCTGCGCTTGTCATTTGAAGCGTTGCAAGCTGGGCAGGGCGCCTGCATTGCACTCAATGCTGCCAACGAAGTCGCTGTGGCTGCCTTTCTTGAAGGCCGAGTGTCGTATACCCATATTGCCAGGATGATCGAGCGTACGCTCGACTGGCATGCCGGCTTAGCGTCTATTCCTTTGAATTCTCTCGATGATGTCGTTGCAGCAGATGAGTTGGCCAGAGCTTACGCCAACACTTGCGCTCTTAAAATGCTGTAAACCCTTATTCTTTAAAGCTGGTCGCGCATGTTTTTTACCTTGATAGCTTTTTTTGTTGCGCTCGGCATTCTCATTACCTTTCATGAGTTGGGCCATTACTGGGTCGCGCGCGCCTGTGGGGTGAGGATTCTTCGTTTTTCCATTGGTTTTGGTCGGGTGCTACTCAAAAGAGTGGATAAACACGGGACCGAATGGGCTATATCTGCAATACCTCTCGGTGGTTACGTCAAAATGCTTGACGAAAACGAGCACCTAGCCGCCGGTGCGCAGCCTCCTGCGGACAGTTTTCAGGCTCAATCGGTCGCTCGCAGGGTGGCAATTGTTGCGGCAGGCCCCGTTTTTAACTTGCTACTTGCAGTTCTGTTTTACGCCTTGTTGAATGCTGTTGGCACGCAAGAGCCTGCGGCCGTGCTCGGCACGCCTGCAGCACAAACTTCGGCTGCGAAAGCAGGCATTGAAGCGGGTGACCGGATCACGTCTGTCAATCAAAAATCCGTTCAATCCTGGAGCCAGGTGCGATGGGAGCTTATGCAACAAGCCTCAGACGGGGGAGTCGTCGAACTCGGTTTGGAACATGGTGGACGAGACTTTAGCCGTTCAATTGAACTGCCTGTGATTCAGGATCCCTCCAAAGAAGATCCGTTGCGACTCGCTGGCCTAGTGCTGGGCGGTGCGACGCCCATCGTGCGCTCGGTTGTTGCGGGGTCAGTTGGTGAAAAAGCCGGAATATTGGTGGGGGACGTCATTGTGCGAGCCGCCCAGACATCCGCTACCGACATCAGCCAGGTGATTACTACGATTCAGCAACACCCTGATCAAACACTGGTTTTGCAAGTTGAGCGTGCAGGCAAAATTCAGGATATTACCCTCGTGCCCGCAGCCGTAACGCTGGATACGGGTGCCGTAGTCGGACGCATCGGCATCCAGCTCGGAGGCGATATCCCGATGGTCGAAGTCAGTTATGGCCCAATAGAAAGTCTGCAGAAGGGCCTGGTTCGCACGGCTGATACGGCCTGGTTCTCACTACGCATGATGGGAAAAATGTTAATTGGCGAGGTTTCCTGGAAAAACGTCAGTGGTCCGGTCACAATTGCTGACTATGCTGGACAATCTGCCCGGATTGGCTGGTCTGCTTACATTAGCTTCCTGGCTTTAGTGAGTGTCAGCCTTGGCGTTTTGAATTTACTGCCAATTCCGATGCTCGATGGTGGACATCTGCTGTACTATCTTGTTGAAATTGTGCGAGGCAAACCTCCTTCCCCTAAGTGGGTCGAAATTGGTCAGCGTGCCGGATTCGGTATTTTGGCCAGTTTGATGGTTCTCGCGCTATTTAATGATTTGATGCGTATTTTTACCTGAAGCAGATCTGTTTTAAAATCGTAGTTATTCCATTTTTTACCGTGTCACAAGGATCATCTAGGATGTTCAGCTGGAACCTTTTTTGCGCCCGATGTCTTCGCGGCATCTCTGGTATTGCTCGCAATATCGTTCTGGCAATATTATTTCTTGTGCCACTTGCGTCACAGGCTTTCACGCCTTTTGTCGTCAGTGATATCCGTATCGATGGGATTCAGAGAACTGAACCTGGTACGATTTTTGCACAGCTCCCCTTTAAAGTCGGTGATAAGTTTACTGATGAATTGGCGACAGAGTCTGTCAGGCGTCTTTATGCAACTGGATTGTTCAACGACGTCAAGATTGACACGTCGAACCGTGTCGTTGCTGTTATCGTCCAAGAGCGTGCCACTATCGCCTCCGTTTCCTTTACCGGGATGCGTGAATTCGAAACCAAAACCATCATTGAGTCTCTCAAGCAGGTTGGTTTTGGCGACGGTCGAGTATTTGATCAATCCATGCTGGAACAGGCTGAGTTCGAACTTAAGCAGCAGTACTTGAGCAAAGGTAAATATGCAACGGATATTACCGCCACGGTGACTCCGCTGCCACGTAACCGTGTGGGTATTAACTTTGACGTATTCGAAGGTTCTGTCGCCAAAATCAAAGATATCAAGATTGTTGGTAATGTTGCCTTTTCACAAAGTGACCTACTGGACTTATTTACACTCACCACCTCAGGCTGGCTGACTTGGTATACCGACGCCGACAAGTATTCGCGCGAAAAGCTGGATCGAGATATCGAAAAACTTCGCTCTTTTTATCTTGACCGCGGCTTCCTCGAATATAAATCCGAACCGCCACAGGTGACCATTTCTCCTGATCGTAAAGAAATGTATGTCACGATTACCATTCACGAAGGCAAGCCCTATACGGTGACAAGTGTCAAACTCGCCGGTGAGTTACTTGGCCTGAATGCCGAAATCAATGAGCTCGTCCAGATTAAGGCAGGTGAGGTTTTTAACGGCAGTAAAGCCAATGCAACGGCCAAAGGCATCACCGACTTTTTGGGTGGCCTGGGTTATGCGTTCGCAAACGTGAACCCCAACCCAACGCTTGATCGTGAAAAGCTGACGGCTGACGTGACCTTTTACGTCGATCCGAGTCGGCGCGTGTATGTTCGCAGGATTCAGATTGGTGGCAACCACCGCACACGCGATGAAGTCATTCGTCGCGACGTCAAGCAGCCTGAGGCCGCCTGGTACGATGCCGGCAAACTCAAACTGTCCCGTGATCGCTTGGATCGTCTGGGTTACTTTACCGACGTCAAGCTCAATACAGAGCCAGTCCCTAACTCTCCTGATCAGGTTGATGTCAATATCAACGTAACTGAAAAACCAACAGGTATGGTAA
>CANBUF010000167.1 GCA_947372575.1 Alcaligenaceae bacterium
CCAGCACCGTAAAGGTCGCCAGGATGCCAAACGCGGAAAACTCTGGACAAAGATTATTCGCGAAATCACAGTAGCCGCCCGTGCGGGTGGAGCTGATCCGGACGCCAATCCGCGCTTGCGCCTGGCCTGGGATAAAGCCAACGCGGCCAACATGCCCAAGGACAACGTCCAGCGCGCGATTGTTAAGGGCGCCGGTGGTGCGGACGGTTCGAACTTTGACGAAATCCGCTACGAAGGCTATGGCATTGGCGGCGCGGCAGTAGTCGTTGACTGCATGACTGACAACCGGACACGAACGGTGGCCGATGTGCGCCATGCATTCGCCAAACACGGTGGCAACCTTGGCCAGGAAGGCTCGGTTGCCTTCATGTTTACGCATTGCGGCCAGTTCATTTTTGCCCCGGGCACTTCTGAAGATCTCGTCATGGAGGTCGCTCTCGAAGCAGGAGCCGATGACGTCATCACCGACGAAGAAGGTGTGATCGAGGTCATTTGTCCTATCCCTTCGTTTGCGTCCGTGCGTGATGCCCTGAAGGCCCGCGGACTGACACCCGAGATGGCAGACATCGTGATGAAACCCAATACCGAAGCCGAGTTTACGGGTGACGATGCGATCAAGATGCAAAAACTACTCGATGCACTTGAAAGTCTCGACGACGTTCAAGAGGTCTACACCAACGCAGTCATGGACGAGCAAGGCTGATTACGCATGAAACTATTAGTGATTGGCTCAGGCGGCCGTGAACACGCACTGGCCTGGCGTCTACTGCAATCTCCCCGGGTCAGCCACGTTTACGTGGCGCCAGGCAATGGTGGGACCGCTGTGATGCAAGGCACCTCGAACGTGGCGCTCAGCGACCCCGAATTACTTGCGGCTTTCGTCAAAAACGAAGCCATTGACTTGACGGTCGTCGGACCCGAGGCACCACTCGCGCAGGGTGTGGTGGATATATTTCGCGCGCAGGGCCTTAAAATTTTCGGTCCAACACGCGCGGCGGCTCAGCTCGAGAGCTCAAAGGACTTTGCCAAAGCCTTTATGGTGCAACACGGCATCCCGACAGCGCTTTATCAAACATTTACCGACCCACTCGCCGCCCACACGTATATCGATGCACAAGGTGCCCCGATTGTGATCAAGGCCGATGGCTTAGCCGCTGGCAAAGGTGTCGTGGTTGCCATGACACTCACCGAAGCCCACGAGGCTGTGGATGCCATGCTGGGTGATGGATCACTTGGCGCCGCGGGTGCACGAGTTGTAATTGAAGAATGTCTGATTGGTGAAGAAGCCAGTTTTATCGTTCTCTGTGACGGCAAAAACATTCTGCCTCTGGCCACCAGCCAGGACCACAAACGCCTGAAAGATGGTGATGAAGGTCCCAACACCGGAGGTATGGGCGCGTATTCCCCAGCGCCGGTTGTTACACCCACGATTCACGAACGAATCATGCGCGAAGTCATCGAGCCCACGATCCAGGGAATGCAGGCCGACGGTATTCCTTTTACAGGGTTCCTGTATGCGGGAATCATGATTGGTCCAGGCGATGATGCGTCGCGTGCAATCAAAGTGCTTGAATTTAACTGCCGGATGTGTGATCCTGAGACACAACCGATCATGATGCGTATACGCAGCGACTTGCTCACGGTATTTGAGCATGCGGTTGACCAGTCGCTCGACCATGCCAGCATTGACTGGGATCCACGTACAGCTCTGGGCGTTGTCATGGCAAGTGCAAACTACCCTGCGGCCCCACGACTCGGTGATGCAATTACGAATATTCCGGCTCCACAGTCAGATTGCGTGGTGTTTCATGCGGGCACCACGCTCCAGAACGAGACCTTGCGCACCTCTGGCGGTCGGGTGCTCTGTGTGACGGCACTCGCCGACAGCGTGCGTGCGACCCAGCAGCGCGTGTATCAGGTAGTAGATGCGATTGAATTTGATGGCGCACAATTCCGCCGTGACATTGGCTGGCGCGCACTGGAGCCTCGTTAATTGTCTGACGTAAACGTCCCTGCTGTCCGCGAATATCTGCTCGGTTTACAACAGCATATTGTCTCGAGCCTCGAAGCCGTCGAGGGTGCTCCCTTTTTGACAGACCAGTGGACACGCCCCGAAGGTGGGGGTGGATTGTCCCGGCTGACCGAAGGGGGCAACGTCTTTGAACGCGCTGGCGTGCTGTTTAGTCACGTCAAGGGAACAACGCTGCCACCGTCAGCGTCTGCACATCGACCAGAACTGGCAGGCCGGCCCTGGGAGGCCATGGGCGTATCCATGGTGCTGCATCCGCGCAATCCTTATATTCCGACCACGCACATGAATGTCAGAATGTTTGTCGCAAGTGCACCATTAGATTCAGACCAAAATGACGTATTCTGGTTTGGTGGCGGAATGGATCTGACGCCCTATTACGTATTTGAAGAAGATGCACGGCATTTTCATCAGGTCAACAAAGATGCACTGATGCCACATAGCCAGACTGCCTATGCAGAGTATAAAAAGTGGTGCGACGAATACTTTTATCTCAAACATCGCAAGGAAACACGCGGCATTGGCGGTGTGTTTTTTGATGATTTGAACCGACCAGGTTTTGAAGCCTCCTTTGCAATAACGCGTGCGGTTGGAGACGCCTTTACGCAAGCTTACATGCCTATCGTAGAAAAGCGTCTAGGCACAGCCTACGGCGAGCGTGAGCGAGACTTCCAGGCCTATCGTCGTGGGCGATATGTAGAGTTCAACCTCGTATTTGATCGCGGTACATTGTTTGGCCTGCAGTCCGGTGGACGCACTGAGTCAATTCTGCTTTCGATGCCACCCATGGCAAACTGGCGTTACAACTGGACACCTGAGCCAGGCTCAACAGAGGCCGCGCTCAGCGATTACCTCACACCGAGAGACTGGGTCTGATGCGCATCGGTTTACTTGGCGGTAGTTTTGATCCTGTGCATTGTGCGCATTTGGCACTTGCCAATACGGCTTTGGTTGAACTGAAACTCGATCAGGTCCAACTCATTCCGGCCGGCCAACCATGGCAAAGACTTCCTTTGCTTGCAACATCCACCGATCGACTCGAAATGCTCAGACGGGCAACTGAGGGAATGGCCGGTTTGCACGTCAGTACTGTTGAAATTGATCGTAATGGCCCCACGTATACAATAGAGACTCTTGAGTCCTTGCCTGTGGGTCCAGAATACTTCTGGATACTGGGTGCAGATCAGTTGGCAAATTTCTGCACATGGCACCGATGGACGGATATCGTGTCGCGCGTGCAACTGGTTGTGGCGCAGCGCCCGGGATCAGAACTCATAGCTCCACCAGAGTTGGCCGCCTGGTTGCAGACCCATCAAAAACGGCTCATTCACTTACCTTTTCAACCCTTAGCCGTCTCAGCCAGCGAAATCCGTCAAGGAGTCGCGCAGGGCGCAACCACAGCACACCTCCTTCCTGAGGCTGTTGCTCTTTACATTACTGCTCACGGTCTTTATCGTCAGCATACATCCTGACAGGAGTCAGAAAAATAAAATGGATATTACAAAACTACAGCGCGCGATAGTTGATGCGCTCGAAGACGTCAAAGCACAGGACATCCAGGTCTTTAATACAACTGAAATCACAAGCTTATTTGACCGCGTCATCGTGGCTTCTGCCACTTCGAATCGCCAAACACGTGCTCTAGCAAACAGTGTCTGTGAAAAAGCTAAAAGCCTCGGAGAAGTTGTTATTGCGACCGAAGGCGAAGAAACTGGCGAATGGGTTCTGGTTGATATTGGCGACATCGTGATTCACATCATGCAACCTGCCATTCGCGCGTATTACAACCTTGAGCAAATCTGGGGTGCTAAACCCGTTCGCATGAAACTCCTCCCTGAGTCTATGCGTACAGCAGCAATTCCCGGCGATACAAAATTCGATCCAATGGCGATCAGCACCGAAGAGCCCACCGGCCGACGTGCTGCCAGCCGTGTACCAAGTGGCACCTCAAACCGCGTATCAAGTCCTGCTTCAGGTCGCTCCTCCAGACCTGCCCGCTCAACACGCTAACCCGCCAAAGCCCCCTGGCATGAAGCTACTGATTATCGCTGTCGGTGCACGCATGCCAGAGTGGGTAGAAGCCGCCTGGGGAGATTACGCTAAGCGGCTTCCGTCCGAGTGGTCCGTTACCCTCAAAGAAATTAAACCAGAAGCTCGCACCAGCGGGAAAACGCCTCAGCAAATGATGGCGGCAGAAGCCAAACGTATCGAGTCTGCCATCCCAGAGGGCGCGATGCGCGTCGCTCTTGATGAGCATGGCCGCGATTACTCATCTCAAAAATTTGCAGATGTCCTGCGTACCTGGCAAAACAATAGCCAGACTGTTGCGATCATCATTGGTGGTCCGGATGGACTGGCAACAGAACTAAAAACATCATGCCAGGCAATGATTCGCCTCTCATCCATGACCATGCCCCACCCTTTAGTGCGTGTAGTGCTTGTCGAACAAATATATAGAGCGTGGTCGATACTAGTCAATCATCCCTATCACCGGGCATAGATCATACAAACACGCGATAAAAAATTCCGGATATTAAAATTAACATTCCAACTCAGATATATCTGGCCTCAGCCAGCCCACGCCGCAGTGAATTACTCACACAGATTGGCATCTCACATCAAATACTGAACATACCGGCTGCGCCAGGCGAGGATGAGCCCCGACACGAGGGAGAAAGTCCCCTGACCTACGTGCAACGCACCGCAAGCGATAAAGCTGATCGAGCGATTCAATGGCTTGAAGCACAGTCCGATATGTTTGACCAGAGTCTGTATTTGCTTACAGCCGATACAACGGTAGCATTGGAGGACTTGGTACTTGGGAAACCCGCTGATCAGAGTGACGCAAAGAGAATTCTCAGATTACTTTCAGGAAAAACACATCTTGTATTTAGTGCAGTCGTTTTAGCGAGAGGGATTTCGCGCTGGAAAGCACTCTCAACATCTAAAGTAACTTTTGCAGTCTTATCTGATGCAGATATTGAGAGTTACATCGCGAGTCATGAGCCTTTTGGAAAAGCAGGTGCTTATGGGATCCAGGGACTGGCAGCGCAATTTATATCAAAACTGGATGGGAGCTATACCGGAGTGATGGGTTTGCCACTATATGAGACGGCGGCATTGTTAAAACAGGTCGGCGTAATATAAGTAAGATACTTTTCTGATGTGAAAAGTTGAAATGTAGTCATTATGCAAATCGCACGATTACATATTGCTCGCGCAAAGACAAACCCCCGCGAGCCAGAGGCTTGCGGGGGTTTGAGGGGTAAGAGCTTGACAATGTCCTACTTTCACAGACGTACGTCCACTA
>CANBUF010000168.1 GCA_947372575.1 Alcaligenaceae bacterium
TGATAAATGAGAATCAAGAACATGTTCAAAGAAAACAATCCACATTCACTTGATGTTCTATTCGAAAACAATCTGCAATGGGTCAAGTCTGTCACAGACAGCGATCCGGATTTTTTCAAACGGCTCGCGAATCAGCAATCACCCGAGTACTTGTGGATTGGCTGCTCGGATTCCCGCGTACCGGCCAACCAGATCACGGGGCTCGCGCCAGGCGAGGTATTCGTGCACCGCAACATTGCCAATGTGGTTGTGCATACGGACATGAACGCTTTGTCGGTTATTCAATTCGCCATTGATCAGCTCAAGGTCAAGCACATCATTGTGGTTGGACACTACGGCTGCGCCGGCGTGCGCGCGGCAGTCGAAAACGTCCGTGTCGGACTCGCTGACAACTGGATTCGACATGTCAAGGATGTCAATGAATTACATGGCAGCTATCTGGGACGTGTCCTGAACATGAGCGAACGCGTCGATCGACTCTGTGAACTGAACGTGATAGAACAGGTCATTAATGTCTGCCGGACATCGAGCGTAGAGGACGCCTGGTCACGGGGCCAGCCATTGACCGTTCACGGCTGGGTCTATGGCGTGCACGACGGTATTGCTCGGGACATGGGCATCAGCATCGCCAATGCCGCAGAGCTTGCGGATCGCTACAAAACGGTCATCTCAAAGAGATTTTCTGTCTAAACTCGGCCAGTAACGGCTTGATTCACGCCGCGCGTAACGACTCCCGCGGGACCAACCCACCAATGAGCATGCCCACCACACTCGCACAGAGGCCAGCGAGCTGGGGTGGCATGATCCCCGTCGGCGCGAGAATCTCGCAGCTGATCCAGGTTGCCAGTCCAAATAACGCCGCTAGCAAGCCGCCCATTGAGTTTGCCCGCTTCCAGTAGACCCCAAAGGCCAATGGAACAAAAGCCGACACCAATGTGACCTTATAAGCACTCTCGACCATTTTAAAAATCGACAGGTCTGAATTAATCGCGAAAAAAGTTACGATCACGGTGAAGCACAGGACCGTCACACGCATCACACGCAAGAGTTGCTTGTCCGTCAGGTGTTTGTACATCCCCCGCACGATGTTCTCGGCAAAAGTCACCGAAGGCGCGAGTAAGGTCGCGCTCGCACAGCTTTTGATCGCGGACAACAGGGCTCCAAAAAACATGATCTGCGCAAACATCGGCGCATGACCCATGATGAGCTTTGGCAGAATCATCTGTGCATCCGTCTCAAGATATTGCTCAATCAGCCCTGGGTTGATCAAACTGGCCGAGTAGGCGAGATACAAAGGAATAAAGGCAAAAAAGAAATACAGCACGCCACCAATGATCGAGGCGCGCACAGCCGTCTTGACGTTCTTAGAGGAGGTGATGCGTTGAAATACATCCTGCTGGGGAATCGAGCCCAGCATCATGGTCACCAATGCTGCGATAAAGCCCAGAATCGCGGTCAGATTGGCTTCGGGCCAAAAATGCAGCTTGCCGGCGGCGGATGCATGCTCGATGACCACCCCCACCCCACCCGTCTGCATGGTCATTTCGCCGCCTATATACAACATCCCGACCACAATGATGATCATCTGGATGAAGTCAGTGATAGCAATCGACCACATTCCGCCGAACAAGGTGTAGACCAGCACACTTGCCGCGCCGATCATCATCCCGGCGGTCTGGGAAATACTGCCATCGGACACAACATTGAAGACCAGTCCGATGGCCTTCATCTGGGCGGCAACCCACCCTAAGTAAGATACAACAATGCACAAGGTAATCAGGATTTCGACTGTCCGGCCGTATTTTTCACGGAAAAAGTCACCAATCGTAAGCATTTTCCGGTTGTACAGATGCTTGGCAAAAAAGATACCGACCAGAATTAGACAAAGTGACGAGCCAAACGGGTCTGAAACAATCCCTCCTAACCCATCCTTTAAAAAGGTGGCCGGAATCCCAAGGACGGTCTCCGAACCAAACCAGGTTGCAAAGACGGTTGCGGTCACAATCGGCAGGGGTAAGCTGTGTCCAGCCGCCGCAAAATCAGCTGTGTTTTTGACCCGCATGGCCGCCCAGAGACCGATGCCAACCGAGACGATCCAGTACACAATGACAAAGCCCAGCAGCATGGCCTAACCTTTAATCAAAAATATTTCTCAAATTATAGGGTTTTATCTAGGCTATTCGCTGGCATTACACTGCAGACTTTGTGCAGAATGTGCATCGGGGCGAGTTGGCACCGAGAGCCCCTGCTTACGTTTGGCAATATGAAATCATCGATCTGGTTTGCACCCATTTTTATCCTGATCTGGAGCACAGGCTTCATCATCGCCCGGTATGGCATGCCATATTCCGAACCGATGACATTTCTGTTTTTCAGGTTCACCGGCGTCGTACTCTGCATGATGCCTGTGGTGCTCTGGTTCAAACCCAAATGGCCCTGCGGCACACAAGCCCTGCATATTGCGCTCTCAGGCGCATTATTTCAGTTTGGCTATCTGGGTGGCGTCTGGGCTGCAGTCAAGCAAGGCATGCCAGCAGGTCTGGCCGCGCTCATCGTCGGTCTGCAACCCATTCTCACGGCCCTGCTCGCCTCACTAGTCTGCGAACGTGTGACCATGCGCCAGTGGTTTGGGCTAGGGCTTGGCTTGCTTGGCGTGGCGCTCGTGCTGTTTGCCAAAATCCACGTCGAAGGATTGACCTGGCTCTGTATTGCCTTTGCGTTTGGGGGCATGATTTCCATCACCCTAGGCACACTCTATCAAAAACGCTATTGCCCCAGCTTTGACTTGCGCACGGGCTCCATGATCCAGTTTTCCACCAGCGCAGTGCTATGCCTGGTGATGATGTTTATCTTTGAAACCCGTGAAATTCAATGGACGGCACCGATGATCGGCGCGATGTTGTGGGGCATTCTCCCTATTTCGATTGGCGCTATGAGCCTGTGGTTTTTATTGTTGCGCCGGGGTGACGCCACAAAAGTCAGCAGCATGATGTATTTGACGCCGCCAACAACGGCGCTCATGGCTTGGGTCTTATTTAACGAATCGCTCACTATATTGATTCTGCTTGGAACGCTCATTACGATGCTAGGTGTAGTGATCGTCAATCAGCGCACACTTCCATCGTTGCTCAGGCGTCGTTGAGCCACGCGGGTGTGGTGCGATGGCTAGTCAGTTCCATTGAGTAGCGGCGAGACAGCGCGCCAACAGCACCCCGCGATACTAAATATCTTGCTCGTCCTCGAGGGTACTTGTTACAGTCTGGTAACACTGCGTTACAGTTCAGACACACTGCAGTTCATCCTTTGCGACCAGACACCATGCCACAGACTGCCAACGTCCCAAGCTCGCCGCGCAAATACCGCTATTACGATCTGCTTGTCGCGGCGTTTATCACCGTATTACTCTGCTCCAATCTGATTGGAGCAGGCAAGGCCGCCCAGGTGAACTTGCCGTTTTTTGGGCCTGTTGTCTTTGGTGCCGGGGTGCTGTTCTTTCCCATCTCCTATCTATTTGGTGACATCCTGACAGAGGTCTACGGCTATGCACATGACCGACGGGCCGTATGGTGTGGCTTTGGCGCTTTGCTGTTCGCGGCAATTATGTCTCTGGTCGTAGTCAATCTGCCTACCGCGCCGGGTGAATACAACACCCATCTGCAAGAAGGACTTGAATCCGTGTATGGCAATACCTGGCGCATCATTGCAGGCTCGATCATTGCGTTCTGGTGCGGCAGTCTGGTCAATAGTTTTGTACTGGCCAAGCTTAAAATCCTGACCAATGGCAAGCACCTCTGGACACGTACGATCGGTTCGACAGCAGTCGGCGAGGTGGTGGACTCGTCGCTGTTTTATTTCCTCGCGTTCTATGCGATCTGGCCAACCAACCAGATTATTGCCGTGACGATTTCACAATATTTTTTGAAAACAGGCTGGGAGGTCTTAGCGACCCCCCTGACCTATCGTATCGTGGCCGTACTCAAGCGCCGTGAAAACGAAGACTACTTTGATCGCAAAACGAATTTTTCACCGTTTAAGCTCAAGGTTTAAATGTCTGGATCAGCCTCGTTGTAATGTACAAACGAGGCTGAATCGAAGAAATCAGCACATATTCTGCATCATCAGAGTGCGCACCAAAACCTTGTAATCCAAAACTTTCAAGCACAGCCCCTTTCGAATGCAAAGAGGCATACGCTGCATCGGTCCCACCACCTGTCGCCGCATCCAGCACGCTCAGCTTCCATTGAATCTCTCCCGCGAGCGCCTGCACTTGGCTGGCTGCAGCGCGCCCCTTGTCCGTAGGCGTGAGCGGTGGACGGCCCACGACGAGCTCGATACTGACTTCGGTATCCGGAATCAGTTTGTTTTTGATTTTTTCCTGCAAGGTTTTTTCGAGTGCGTCAAAATCGCTCATCCTCTCGGCACGCACATCCGCCGTTGCATGCGCTTGTGAAGGAATCATATTCGGCACAGTGCCGGCATTGGCGAGCGTCCAGTTCATTTTCAAACCATGTGCAGGATCGGACAAATCACGCATTTGCAGAATCTGATGGGACATTTCGTAGAGGGCATTGCGTCCCTGCTCAGGGCTTGCGCCCGAATGTGAGGCACGGCCTTTCACCTTCAGACTGACGCGCGCGATACTCGAAGTCGCCAATCTGACATAGTCACCTTTGACACTGCTGCCTTCAAAGGAAATAACCAAATCACTTTGCTCGCCTAATTGCGTAATGCGGTCGCGCGAACCAGGAGAACCGATTTCCTCATCGCCATTGATCAGCACCGTCAGTTCGCCAAAGCTATCAATTTTCAGGGCCTGGATCATTGCAAGGGTGTTGAGAATCATCGCCACGCCAGCCTTGTCATCGGCGATCCCCAAACCAAAGGCTTTGTCACCCTCCACCCTAAAAGGTTGTCGTGCCAGGTCACCACGCTGATAGACCGTATCCATATGCGCAATCATTGCGATTTTTGATTGGCCTTTGCCTTTGATCTTGACTTGCACCATCGAGCCGGTTTTGCCCGCTGGAGTCGGAGCAATCACTTCTGGCGTCAGTCCCATGGCCTGGAGTTCGGTTTCAATCAGGTGGCGAATGTTGGTCAGACCCTCCAGATCACGGCTGCCCGACTCGATCGCGACGAGTTTTTGGAGCGTTTGCATCGCCTGGGGGACCTGTTGGAGAGAAAGCTGGCGAATCGCTGCAATGTCATTACTTTGTGCGCTTGCTGCACCAAAATAAACGGTCAACGCAATAACCCAAACATATCGCAACATGGCCCAATCCTTTTGAATTTTGAATATTAAGAGGTAATCTAACCCATTCTTCCAGCAA
>CANBUF010000169.1 GCA_947372575.1 Alcaligenaceae bacterium
GCGCGGCTTGCGGCGGGGCGATCAGTTTCGTGTGGTCTACGAAACCCGCACAAACGAGGGGCGCAATGTTGGCGCTGGACGCGTGCTGGCGCTGGAATTTGTGAATCAAGGCAAAACGTACAGCGCAATCTGGTTTAGTCCAGACGGCAAGTCAGGAAGCTATTACGATGCTAACGGCGAGAGCCTGCAAGCTGCTTTTTTACGCAATGCAATTAAATTCTCGCGGATTAGCTCCACCTTTGGGCTACGCACAATTGCCGGATTTCAGGCCTACTCTGGCCATCATCCTGGCGTTGACTACGCGGCACCAACCGGGACACCTATCCATGCAACGGCCGACGGCGTGGTTGAGCACGCAGGCTGGAAAAATGGTTACGGCAACACTATCATGATCAAGCATAGCAGCAAGATCTCTACGCTCTACGGTCACCAGAGTAGGTTTGCCGACGGCATCTCCGTGGGCACTAAAGTCTCACAGGGTCAACTGATTGGCTATGTCGGCTCGACTGGATGGGCGACTGGCGCGCATTTGCATTATGAATTCCGCGTGGCAGACAAGCCTATCGATCCTCTGACCGCCGTAGCGATGCCGACCTCAATGCCGTTAAGTCGCGAACAGCGCGAACAATTTACAGCAGCTGTCACGCCCTACAAACAGCAACTCCAGGTGCTTGCTAAATTCCAGGATGCCGTCTCCGAAACCAGCAGCGTCGCTAGTCGTTAATCCCCACAGGGACGCCGTGTGACACACGCATACTTTATCGGGTTAATGTCCGGGACGAGTCTGGACGGTGTCGATGCAGTATTGGCCGCTTTTGACCCGCTGGGTAAGCCCACGGTGCTTGCACGGGCTTGTCAAGAGTTTCCGGATGCTTTGCGCGCCGAATTCCTTGCATTAAATCAAACAGGTGGACACGACGAACTCGCGCGTGCGGCACTTGCAGCCAATGCACTGGCTGACATCTATGCCCTCGCCGTCCAAGCCACCTTAGATCAAACAAACCTCCCCTCCGCCAGCATCGCTGCAATTGGTGCCCATGGACAGACCGTCAGGCACCAGCCCGCCCAAGGTTTCACGATCCAGCTCAATGCACCAGCTCGACTGGCCGAACGCACAGGCATCACTGTCATTGCCGATTTTCGCAGTCGTGATGTTGCGGCCGGGGGTCAGGGAGCTCCGCTTGTTCCTATGTTTCATGCGGGCGTGTTCAGCTCAGACCTGCCGCGCGTCGTACTCAATCTCGGAGGCATCGCAAACATCACGATTCTGCGACCCGAAAGCAACCCGATAGGCTTTGATACGGGCCCAGCAAATGTCCTGATGGATATGTGGTGCCAGTTACATACAGGTGCCGCCTATGATGAGAACGGCACGTGGGGCGCGAGTGGAAATATTCACGCGGGCCTGCAACAACACCTGCTCGAGTCTGAACCCTGGTTTGCGCTTGCCGCCCCAAAATCAACTGGGCGCGACTTGTTTCATCAATCCTGGCTTGAAGCTCGCCTGGAGCACGTCACCCGAGAACTTGAATATGGACAAGCCTTACGCCCCCAAGACGTCCAGGCCACGCTGCGCGATCTCACTGTTCGATCTGTTGTAATGGCAATTCAACGCTACGCACCTGATGCGACCGATGTTCTGGTCTGCGGAGGCGGGGCACGTAACCAGGCGCTGCTCGCGGACCTGCGAGGCGCCCTGCCTTGTCAGGTGCAACTGACAGACTCGGCCGGCATTGGAACGCAGGATGTCGAAGCACTCGCCTTTGCCTGGCTTGCCTGGGCGCATCAGCGCGGCCTAGCTGCAAGCAACCCGGGCGTAACAGGTGCTCGCGGTGCACGCATACTGGGCGCGACGTGGCCTGCCTGAAATGCGCTAAAACGAAGCATCCACCACAACAAGACACGCAAAAAAAACTCATCCAATTGGATGAGTTTTAATTAAAGGTGCAAAAAATGAAATGCTTTCTTTACCCACAGGCACTATAAACCAGGCAGAGCCAGTCTATTTAGCCGAAGGCATTGTGAACCAAGCAGCGCCAGTCTAGACCGAAAAGGACGAGCCGCAACCACAGGTTGAAGAAGCATTCGGGTTACGGATCACAAACTGTGAGCCTTCGATGTCCTCTTTGTAATCAATCTCTGCGCCGACAAGATACTGAAAACTCATGGGATCAATCAACAGGGCAACGCCATTTTTTTCAAGCGTGGTGTCGTCTTCGTTGACGTCTTCGTCAAAGGTGAATCCGTACTGAAAGCCAGAGCATCCACCACCCTGCACGAATACGCGCAACTTTAGGTTGTTGTTACCCTCTTCGATCAGCAAATCTTTAACTTTTGCTGCGGCCGAGTCAGTAAAAATAATTGGCGTTGGTGGCGCCTGTAGATCAACGGTTTGGGTGACGGTGCTCATATGTAACTCCTGTCTCGATCGAGACGTGTACCTGACTTAATTGCTCAAGTATATCGCAAACTGATGCATTCCCTACAGATCAACCCTTCTGGAGGCAAGGATAATCCCCTCCTCTTGCACCTGGATTGTCACGCTGGTGGGGCTAAAGCCATCAGGCAAGGCCAGAAGACCTTGCACACGCTGAAACTGCTCAAACTCCAGGCGCAACGAACCCGTCACGATTTCGGACGAATCCTCGGACTGGCCTGATTCACCAGGCAACGAGCTTGCTCCTGGCAATCTAGCCTGCAAAGGTCTGAGGGTGTAACTCACTTCTTTACCATCTTGCATCCCAATGGCGACAAACTGCAACAAACCGACAAACCGCTCGCCAGGCTTGCCACTACGCATCAGCAGTACCCGATACGAAAGCGCCTGGCCTGTTCGTTCGAAATCCACCGCACGCAAGTCAATCGAACCCTTGGGACCCGCTGGCAGTAGCTGCTCATAGAAAGCAAGCTGATCTTTTAAACGATCAAGCTCTGCCTGCGTTTGCGTGAGGTTTTTTTCGAGTTGCGCGCGCGCTGCGCGCTCAAGGACTACCTCTCCTTGTGAAGCATCCACCCGTGACTGTGCTGACTGCAACTGCGTTTCAAACTCACTGCGTAGCTGTGCCTGCGCGATGCGATCAGAGCGTAATTGCAATGCGGCGGCATCGTCTCCTGGGCGCTGGGCAATAAAAGCACCCAGCAATGCCCCAACTCCCACCAGCAACAAGGCCATCGTGCTCCATGCGAGAAGCGTACTGCGAACCGATCCAGACACCCGCTGACGCACCTTAAGGCAGAATCGCGATCTGATTGAGTCCTGTGGTCTCAGGCAAACCAAACATCAGATTCATGTTTTGAATCGCCTGACCTGATGCACCTTTGACCAGATTATCCTGAACAACCAGAATAATCAGGCGATCACCATTGCCAGGACGCTGTAAGGCAATGCGCAGCGTATTTGAGGCGCGAACCGAGCGTGTCTCGGGCAAACTTCCTGCAGGCATGACATCGACAAAAGGCTCATCAGCATAGCGAGCCTCAAAAAGCGCCTGAAAATCAACGTCACGTGCCTCTGGCAGGATACGCACATAGATCGTACTGAACATGCCGCGGATCATTGGGACTAGATGTGGCACAAAGGTCAACCCGACCGGTGTACCGGCCAAACGATCCAGTTGCTCTTTGATCTCGGGATGATGACGATGTCCCGCGACTCCGTAGGCCTTGAAATTATCACTCGCTTCGGACAACAAGGTGGAGACTTCGGCCTTACGACCTGCTCCACTGACGCCGGATTTAGCGTCGGCAATGATATCCGTTGTATCGATCAATGGCGCCCCACCCAGCAATGGAGCAAGGCCGAGCAAGACAGTCGTGGGGTAGCAACCTGGATTGCCAATCACTCGTGCGTCTGCGATAGATACGCGATTCAGCTCGACCAGTCCGTACACAGATTTTGCAAGCACGTCTGGGCATGCATGCGGCATTTTGTACCACTGCTCAAAAACGCTCGTATCCTGCAGACGAAAATCTGCAGCCAGATCAATGATTCGCACACCAGCCGCCAGGAGAGCATTGGCCTGGGCCATCGCGACGCCATGGGGCGTGGCAAAAAACACAACGTCACACTCTTCGAGACGCGCTTTGTCAGGCGACGAAAAGGCGATATTCACATGCCCGCGCAAATTCGGAAACATTTCAGCCACAGGCATACCGTCTTCTTTGCGCGACGTAATCGCCGTCAGCTCGGCATGGGGATGCTGGGCCAGCATTCGCAGCAATTCGACGCCGGTATAACCCGTTCCGCCCACAATACCGACTTTGATACGCTGAACTGATGGTGTTGTCATCATTGAATTCCTGTAGATCGCTGGCAGCAAAACATTCGCCATTTAAAGGGGTACGTACTGAATTATCCCATGCAGGACATACTTGCATGACATTGCCAAGATAGCAAAAAGGCCGCTTGCGCGGCCTTTTTGGGTGAGGCCTGCAAAATCCAGGTCTCCGTTGTCGCGTGATTAACGCTTGCTGAACTGTTTGCGACGACGTGCCTTGTGGAAACCGACTTTTTTACGTTCGACTTCACGGGCATCACGAGTCACCAAACCAGCTTTCGACAGCTGTGGCTTCAACGTTGCATCGTAATCAATCAGTGCACGGGTAATACCGTGACGCACAGCACCGGCCTGACCGCTTTCGCCGCCACCGTGTACGTTGATATGAAAATCAAACGAGCTGAGGTGACCAGTCAATTCGAGTGGCTGACGCACAACCATGCGACCTGTTTCGCGAGCGAAGTATTCGTCAACGGGCTTGCCGTTCACAACAATCTTGCCTGCGCCTTTTTTCATGAAAACACGTGCCACCGAAGTCTTGCGGCGGCCGGTTCCGTAATTCCAATTACCGATCATGGCCTATCCTTTGAGTTCGAGGGTCTGTGGCTGCTGGGCGGAATGTGGATGCTCGGCACCCGCATAAATCTTCAGCTTTTTGATCATCGCATAACCCAGGGGGCCTTTAGGCAACATGCCCTTGACGGCCTTTTGGAACGCACGACCTGGAAAACGCTCTTGCATTTTTTCGAAGTTCGTTTCGCGAATACCGCCTGGATATGTCGTGTGACGGAAGTATTTTTTGTCTTTCGACTTATTACCTGTCACGACAATTTCGGCTGCATTGATGATGACGATGTAATCGCCAGTATCAACGTGCGGTGTGAATTCTGGTTTGTGTTTACCGCGCAAACGGTGTGCGACTTCGCTGGCCACACGACCGAGGACTTTGCCCTTGACGTCAATCACGAACCAGTCACGTTTGACTTCATGCGGCTTGGCCACAAATGTCTTCATGATGGAATCCTAAAA
>CANBUF010000170.1 GCA_947372575.1 Alcaligenaceae bacterium
GGCCGAAACAGAAATCTTTGCGGTGCATCAACAAGGTCTGATCGAACGAACCAGTGAGTACGGTCAGGACTTTTTGACCCGGATTTTGCCAGCCGTGCTGTTCCAGTCAATCGACTATGTTGCCGCCACCCGGGAACAGCGGAAAATGATTATGCAAATGCAACCGATCTATGAAAAATATGATTTGTTGCTGATGCAAGGTTTTGGTCCGGCCCCAACAATCAGTGCGCATCGTCCGATGAGTTTTTGGAAGCGCGCCAACGCGCAAGTCCCTGCGAACATCACTGGTGGCCCAGCCCTCTCGGTTTGTTGCGGCTTTGATTCAGCAGGATTGCCAATGGGCGTGCAGTTAATCGGTGCACCACAGACCGACGCTCAGGTATTACGTGCAGGACATGCCTACGAGCAAGCAACGCACTGGCACAAGCGTCGTCCGATGCTCACTCAAACGATGCAAGCGCCTGAAATTGAAGTGCCTGACCTCACACCGGACACTTCAGCGTGCGATGCCCAGACACGGGCGTATGCAACGGATATGGCGCGTCATGCAGGCTTGCATCTGAACGAGCTTGCGCTAAATATCTTATTGCAGGCAGCCCCGCATGCCATTGCAATGACCCAACGCCTGCGGCAAAAACGCGATTGGTTCGATGAGCCAGCAAACGTATTTCGTATTCCCTCACCTACTCAATTCACGAACACAAAGGAAGTTGCATGAAAACCTATCATATCGCCGCGATTCCAGGAGACGGCATTGGTAAAGAAGTAATCCCCGAAGGCCAAAAAGTCCTGATGGCGATGTCGGCTAAAGATCCTGCTTTGAATTTTGAGTTTGAAAGTTTTGACTGGGGTGGCGACTACTATCGGGCGCACGGTGTGATGATGCCTGAGAATGGCCTCGATGCCTTGCGAAACAAAGACGCCATCCTGTTCGGCTCTGCAGGTGATCCGCATATCCCGGACCACATCACCCTGTGGGGCTTGCGTCTGAAAATCTGCCAGGGCTTTGATCAGTATGCCAACGTGCGGCCAACCAGAATATTGCCTGGCATCGATGCTCCGCTCAAGCGCTGCACACCGGCACAACTGGACTGGGTCATCGTTCGCGAAAATTCCGAAGGTGAATACTCTGGCGTCGGCGGACGCGCCCATCAAGGCCACCCCATCGAAGTCGCAACCGATGTGAGCATGATGACGCGCGCCGGCGTTGAACGCATCATGCGCTATGCCTTCAAACTCGCACAATCGCGTCCGCGCAAACTGCTCACCGTCATTACCAAATCCAATGCGCAGCGTCATGCAATGGTGATGTGGGATGAAATTGCCGTGCAGATTTCCAAGGAATTTCCAGACGTCACCTGGGATAAGGAACTGGTTGATGCGGCGACCGCACGCATGGTCAATCGCCCAGGTACGCTCGACACGATTGTGGCGACAAACTTGCACGCCGATATCCTGAGTGACTTGGCTGCAGCGCTCGCCGGTAGCCTGGGCATCGCACCAACAGGCAATATCGATCCTGAACGACGCTATCCATCGATGTTCGAGCCCATCCACGGCTCGGCCTTTGACATCATGGGTAAAGGACTCGCCAATCCGATTGGAACCTTTTGGTCAGTGGTCATGATGCTTGAGCACCTGGGCGAACAAGCTGCTGCGGATCGCCTGATGCAAGCCATCGAAGCGGTGACAGCGAATACCCGCCTGCATACCCGCGATCTGGGTGGACTGGCGACGACCGCACAAGTCACAGCAGCCATCATCGAAAAGCTTGGCTAACGGATTAGTAAAAGATCCCGGCTTTTATGAAAAAGAAAACGCCCCTCATTATGGAAGATGCCAAAAATGCCTGCATCCTGACAAAATAAGGGGCGAGTTGGAACCGGTTATAAAAACGGTTTTGAAAGCGGTTGCGGCAGCTTACTTCTCTTTGCCCATCACATAGTCTGGCAAGATTGTCACGAGATCAGGCAATACCGTGATGATCAGAATGCACACGACCAGACAGATAAAAAATGGAATGGCAGCCTTGGCGATCGTGTTGCTGTCCTTGCCGGTCATGTTTTGCAATACGAACAAGTTAAAACCAACGGGCGGGGTGACTTCGGCGATTTCAACTAACAGCACGATAAAAATTCCAAACCAGATCAAATCGAACCCAGCTTTTTGAATCATCGGCAACACAACCGCCGCAGTCAGCACAATCATGCTGATGCCGTCCAGAGCCGTACCCAGTATCAGGTACACCACCACCAGGCTAGCAATCAGCGCATAAGGCGAGAGGTGCATACCGTTGACCCACTCCGCGAGCTCGCGCGGCACACCGGTAAAAGCCATTGTCTTGGTCAGAAAGGCTGCACCCGCCAGAATGATCATGATCATGCAACTGGTACGTGTCGTCCCCATCAGGCCTTCCCAGAAGTTCTTCCAGGTGAGCGAACGGCTATAGCCTGCTATCACCAGGGAACCAAAGACGCCGTAGGCGGCGCATTCAGTCGCAGTCGCATACCCTGCCACGAGCACCCAGACGATAAAAATAATCAGACCTGTACAAGGAATCAGGTTGCCGCTCTTTTTAAGCTTTTGCATAAAGGTCGACGGTGGATCGGCTGCCGGGACTTTAGACGGATTGCGAATTGACCACCAGGCGATATAACCCATAAATAGCGCCATCAAAATGGCCGAGGGAATAAATCCCGCCAGAAAGATTCGGATAATGGACGCATCGGCTGCCACGGCATAGACCACCATGGTGATGGAGGGTGGAATCAGAATACCAAGTGTCCCGGAGGTCGCGAGTGCGCCTAAAGCCAGGCTCTCGTCGTAACCGCGTTTTTTGAGTTCAGGCAGGGCAACCTTGGAAATCGTGGCACAGGTTGCGGCTGACGAACCACTGACTGAACCAAAAATCCCGCAACCAAGAACTGTGGTGTGCATCAGTCGGCCGGGTATGCGATTAAGCCAGGGGCTCAGGCCCTCGAACATTTCTTCACTGAGTTTGGTGCGAAACAGGATTTCGCCCATCCAGATAAAAAGCGGGAGCGCTGCGAGCTCCCATGAGGCGTTTGTTTCCCAGAAGGCGGAAAAAAGATTTTTACCGGGTTGCGTGCTGACAAAGAATGCCTGGCCCACCCAGCCGCAGATCGCCAGCGTCATCGCAATCCAGATGCCACCAGAGAGCAACATCATCATGATGATGAGCAAAAAAAGACCAATTCCTAGCGTTTCCATTGTGTATCTCTATAAGGTGGAGTTAGACATCGGACGAGAAGTCGCCTTCGGCGTGACGGGCTTCTACAGCCACAACATAGGTTGGTCGATTACCGCGCAGAACGATGACAAACTCATCGACCACGGCGATAAAAAACAACCAGGCTCCAACCAAAAACGAAAGTTGTGGAATCCACATCGGCATCGCGATCAATCCACCTGCCGTATCTTTGAACTCCCAGCTTTCGTAAGTAAACAAGGTCGCAGACCAGGCAAGGTAACCCACAGCGACACAGGCAAACGCTAAGGAAACAAGCTCAAAGCGGTGCCGCGTACGTTCAGAGAGTTTTTCGAGCAACAAGGTGACCCTTACAAAATCGCCGTGCTTGAATGCATGCGCCATTGCAAGAAACGCCGCGGCAGCACACAACCAGGCTACGATATCGTTGACGGCACCGGTCTTAAAACCGAACTCTCTGAGCACGCTTTGCCCAACCATCAAAATACAAATACCCAAAATGCAAAGAGCAGCCATGCCTCCCGCCACGAGGTACAACCTATCTAAAAACTTTCTCATGGGGGATACAAAGCCTTATTCTCAATTAATCAAAAAATACTTGAATGCAACACTGCCACGAGACTTATTGTGCGGCAGGAACAAGCTTGCGGTATTCAGCAATCAGCTCCGGACCCTGAGGTGCAGCTTTCTTTTCCCAGTCAATGAGCATGACACCGCCGATTTTCTTAAGATCTGCAGCAAAGGTCGGTGATGGCGGAGCAACCGTCATACCGCGATCTGCCAGAATCTTTTTAAAGGCGCTTTCTTTTTCTTCGCTGACTTTCCAGCCGCGCGCTTCAGCGGCCGCGGCAGCTTTGGTCACGGCTTGCTGTGTCGCCTTGTCCAGTGCATTAAAGGCCTTGAGATTGATCAGCACCGCATTTTTTGGAATCCAGGCCTGCGCCTCATAAAAATACTTCAAGCTCTCATAGGTCTTTGAATCAATGCCTGTTGCGCTTGAAGAGGCGTAAGTCTCAACCACGCCCGTTGCAAGCGCCTGGCTCAGTTCCGCTGCCTGGATCGTCACAGGTTGTAATTCCATCAACTCGGCCATTTTTGCAGTGGCAGGAGAATAAGCACGCCATTTCATACCTTTCATATCCGCAACAGAACTCACCGGCTTTTTGGTATAGATACCTTGAGGCTGCCATGGCACGGTGTAAAGCACCTTCAGGCCTTGTGCGGCAAGGTATTTATCCAGGGCAGGAATCTGCACTTTCTCGAGTGACTTAGCGTCGGCATAGCTGGTGGCGAGGAAAGGCACGCCGTCCATGCCAAACAGTGGGCTCTCGTTTTCGTAATTCACCATCAGGATTTCGCCCAATTGTGCCTGACCACCCTGGACAGCACGCTTGATTTCAGTGGCCTTAAAGAGCGAGGCATTGGAATGTACGGCGATTTTCAGTTTGCCTTCGGTGGCCGTATCAACATCTTTAGCAAAGAGTTCGAGATTTTCGGTATGAAAGTTACCCGGAGCATAGGCAGCAGGCAAATCCCATTTGGTCTGGGCATGCGCCAGACCTGTGATGCCGACACAAACCAGCGCAGCAGCCAAACGTGCGAGAGAAAAACCTTTCATAACGTCCCCTATTGAAAATCGAGAATTTAAAAAAAAGACAAAATCTTTCGGAGTGAACTACCTCAACTTCAAGCATAATTGCATAAATATTTATAAATACAAAATGAGACCTAAGCTTTTCCCTAATGTGGTGCGCATGCCGATCTGCCGCACTAAAAAGACGTGCCATGCATGAACTGGCGCACTAAAAAGGAGCGGTATTTTGAGTGCAAAATATGAATTGCTTTTGCGTGGCAACAGCCTGAGTTTTCGCGGTGGTTTCTTTGGTTTGTGTAATGTCGTGTTGGTCACGGCTGAGGACGGCACACGTATTTTGTTCGATACTGGGCATTACTGCGTGCGTAAGGGGCTGATCAACGGTCTCAAAGAACGCGATCTGGCGCCCACTGATATTGATCTTGTTTTTTTATCGCACCTGCATTTTGACCATTGCCAGAATCTGGACTTATTCAAAGGCG
>CANBUF010000171.1 GCA_947372575.1 Alcaligenaceae bacterium
TAGGCCACTGCATGATCACAGTAATTGGACCAGCGTTGAGCGATATTCATAATTTTTACGTCCTTCAGTCATCTTGATTCGGATATTGCAACGCAATATTATCAAACGGATATGACAGTGCTTGAAATATACAAACAAAAGCGCAAACATGTCCAGCACCCGATTAGCCCCCCCGCACCACTATGAAGTTGTACTTGGGCTCCAGAAGGCCTGTGTAATGCAATCCTGAGCGGCGATGGCTTGAACCAGCAGGTCAAGCGCATCACCATCGACTGACGAAGCAGCCAATACCGCCTCGATCATGACCGAGTCTTCACCAAAGGCATCAATTCCCAGATGACTAAAGGCATAGCCAGCCTGCTCAAGGGCGATATCAAGCTGTCTGAGTGCTTCGCGTTGATATTCAATCCTGGAGATCACTGAAATCGTATGCGTGACTTCCACTGCAGGAGAATCGAGTGGCTGTCGATTGATCAGATTGCCAACCGGGCGCAGGAGTGTGTTGGCGGCTAAGACAAAAATCGTCGCAAGCAGGGCTTCTAGAATCAGATCTGCTCCCGCACAGGCACCGACAGCGCCTGAACACCATAAGGTCGCTGCCGTATTCAACCCTCTGACATTGCCCTCTTCGCGCATGATGACACCTGCACCAAGGAAACCAATACCCGAGACAACGTAGGCCATCACATGCACAGCACCCTCGTGTGCACCCATCCGGTTAGCAATATCTACAAAAATCGCGGCGCCCAGCGCAACCAGCACGTTGGTGCGCAATCCTGCCGTGCGCTGGCGGTATTGCCGTTCAAAACCAATCAGGCCGCCAAGTACAAAAGCGGATGACAAACTGATAGCCGTATCGGCAATCGAGACGAGATCAATATTCTTTAGAATTTCCATATCAGAAAGAAACACTTATTGTTCTTTGGGCGAATGACTGGTGCGATATGGCCAGTAGACGATTTTAAGCTCACCTTCCTGGGTTTCAACGATGGCAGAAAGGCTTTCGACCCAGTCCCCATCATTGCAGTACAGAATCCCGTCAATATCGCGGATCTCGGGCTTATGGATATGGCCGCATAAGACACCATCATAACCACGCCGCCGCGCTTCGCTGGTCAAGTTTTCCTCAAATGCAGTGATGAATGAAACGGCATTTTTAACTTTATGTTTGAGGTATTGCGAGAGTGACCAGTAGGATAGCCCCATTTTGTGGCGTACATGATTGAACCAGTTGTTCAGATTCAGAATGAGTGTGTAGAAACTATCGCCCAGATAGGCAAGCCACTTGGCATGCTGGATAATCCCATCAAACAAATCACCATGCGTAATCCAGAGCGTGCGGCCATCGAGCAAAGTATGTGTCGTGTCATCGACGATTGCAATATCACCAAATGCCATGCCCAGGAACTGCCGGATCGCTTCGTCATGGTTACCCGCGATATAGGTCACCCGCGTGCCTTTTCTCGCTTTGCGCAGTACCTTTTGCACCACATCGTTGTGACTTTGCTTCCAGTACCAGTTTTTCTTGAGCTGCCAGCCATCAATGATGTCTCCCACAAGATAGAGATGATCAGACTCATTCCATTTCAGGAAATCAAGTAAATAGTCTGCCTTGCAACCTGAAGTGCCAAGATGGATATCTGAAATCCAGATGGCTCGATGATGTTTTGGGCGCAGGTCTGGATCGTTCGGTTCAGGTGGTCTCATGAGCGGTAATCATGCACGCATCATTTGACATCGATATTGCACATCCGTGACCGTTTAATGACAAGCGTTCGTCAGCAAAAAAATACATGCTTACGCTCCGAATCTAACGTGATCGATCAGCACGAAATCTGCCCCCTGGACAGGTTCGGCAAAAATCGCGACCGCATCAAAAACAGGTGGCATAAGCCGATCAAATATTCTCTGTGCACCTTGCAGGAGTGACTGCACCTGCGTTGGACTAGATTTACTGAGGGCTCCCGTCAGCGACATGTGAAATTTAAAATGCTCAAAAACATAGGGATATCCCCAGCGCAGCAGCATCTGATCCTGCTCGGCACTCAAGGACGACTTGCGCCGACGGGACAACTCGGAATCGGACAGCGCTTCAGTTAAAGGGTGCAGATCAGTCACGCATTGATTTGCGACCTGTCGAATCGCGGTCACATCGCCGTTTGGAACCAGTGCTAAAAAATCATCCAGGCGACGTACCTCTAACCGGGGTAGGACAAACGGTTTGAAATGCTGACACACTCGCCGCACACCATCCTTCAGGTCATCGAGCGCGAACTCAGGGTGTAAAGAGAATGGAGCTTTAAGTGTGGCGTGCCAGCCATAGCGACGCGGTGCCTGGGTAAACTGATGGAAGGTTTCGACAGGCATCGCATCGATAAGTGGCTGCGGCAACTTCATCTGCGTCGCCGCACATCGTCCGAGCCATTCGCTTCCAAGATTCCAGAATTCCGACTCGGGACTGGGAGCGTAATAAATTGCATAGCGATAAGCTGATTTCATTCTGAACTTTTATCTCTGAGTGATAGATACAAAATCTGATCCTGAAAAACCAATCCTGAATTCGCGCCTGATAGCAATCGCGACGCACTGTCATCAAGCCGCTTTAAAAGTGTCATCAAAATGTATTGTGACTGTCACGACACATACACAATGCGTATCTAAGATGAAAGGCTTGCTGGTGTTGAGCTTCAACATCAATTCACAGCTTTGTACAGTATCAGGCATATGTTGCAACAATCTGACAATCATAAAAATCCCGTTCAAGAGCGTTCGGACTGGATGGCATTACTTGCACGCGCACCCATAGAACTTCTCGAACAAGCTCTCCATCCATACTCAAATGATGCACCGCAGTGGTTAAGAAAACCAGAAACCGGTCTCATGATGATCGAAGGTCGTACCGGTGGCACAGGTCAACGTTTTAACGTGGGAGAGGTCACTGTGACACGTTGCGCGCTTAGGCTCACACACATGACTTCAGAGGCACCGGTCGGGATCGCTTACATCCTCGGTCGTTCACACCAGCACGCCTACCTGGCGGCTCTTGCTGATGCGGTACTTCTCAGCAAGTCGGAACATAGCCTGACAGAAACATTACTCACGCCCATTCGCGCCTATCTCGATCAAAAAAGTCAGATGCGGAAAGATCAGGCTGAATCAAGCAAGGTTGAGTTTTTTACTGTTGCCAGAGAATCCACACAAGATGAGGAGTCCGAGCAATCATGAGGGCAGCACTGGATCTCTCTAAAGTAGTCGGGGGGTTTTCCGATACAGCGCGCGACAGCCAAATCGTCTTTCGCCAGGCACTCGATGCGCTGTCACAACCGGGCAAGATCACACCCCTGACGTTGAATTGTGAAATTCCACAACACGCAAATGCTGGCTCTGCCGTATTGTTGCTGGCGTTACTCGATGCCGATAGCCAATTGTGGTTATCTCCCAGCCTCAAGCATAGTGATGCGGCGCACTGGATTGCATTTCACTCCAATTGCATCATCGTTCAAGACCCCTCTGAGGCGCATTTCGCCTGGGTGGCAAATTTGGAAGAACTACCCGCGCTCAGTGCCTTTAACCAAGGCACGGATGAATATCCTGACCAGTCAACAACGATCATCCTGGATGTGAACGCCTTGAGCGTGATGCCTGAGGCAATGACGAGTTTGACTTTGCAAGGACCAGGCATTGCACACACCAATACGGTGTGTCTGGACATATCCACAGTGCAACCCTTGCACAGATTGATTGAAGAGTTAAAGATCAATCATGCGCAATTTCCAAAAGGAGTCGACATGTTCATGGCGAGTGCTGACCATGTCATCGGCCTGCCGCGAACTACGCGTATCAATTTCACCGCGCCTCAACAGAACGATAGAGCCTGATTATGTATGTTGCCGTAAAAGGTGGCGAACACGCCATTCTGAATAGTTATCGCTTGCTAGAAACTCAGCGACGTGGGAATCCCGATGTTCCAGAGCTGTCCATCGTTCAAATCACCCAGCAATTAAAACTCGCAGTCGATCGCGTGATGACTGAGGGCTCTGTCTACGACCGGGAACTCGCCGCACTGGCGATCAAGCAGTCAAGTGGCGATCTGATTGAAGCCATTTTTTTGTTGCGTGCTTATCGGGCGACGCTCCCTAGACTGGGCTCCACACGCCCACTGGATACGGCCAGTATGCAGCTGGATCGCCGGATTTCTGCGACTTTTAAAGATATGCCGGGAGGACAGGTCCTCGGCCCCACATACGACTACACCCAGAGATTGCTGGATTTCACATTGCTGGTGAATGCGCAATGCCCCGCATGGGAAGTGGCTCAGAATGTGGCGGCACAGCTTGGCCGCTCAAGTAAAACGACTGAGCCTGACGCGGTCAAACAAGCCAATCCAAAAGTTATTGATTTGTTGAATATGGAAAATTTGATCGAAAGAGAGGAAATGCCCTCTGGAGACCCGACCCCCAAGGATCTGACCCGTCAGCCACTGAAATTTCCAGCTGATCGGGCCACCCGTTTGCAGAATCTCGCACGCGGAGATGAAGGTTTTTTACTTTCCATGGCCTACTCGACGCAGCGCGGCTACTCGCACAGCCATCCCTTTGTCGGAGAGATCCGGATGGGGACCGTTGCACTTGAGCTCGCACCCGAAGAGCTCGGATTTGTGATTTCGATTGGAGACATTGAAATCACAGAGTGCGAGATGATCAATCAATTTGCAGGCAGCAAAACCGAACCGCCTCAATTTACGCGCGGCTATGGTCTGGCCTTCGGGCATAGCGAACGCAAGGCGATGGCGATGAGTCTGGTTGATCGCTCACTGCGTGCAGGAGAGCTCGGCGAGGCGATTGAAGCACCTGCCCAGATGCCGGAGTTCGTGCTTTCGCATAGTGACAGTCTCGAAGCCTCAGGATTTGTCCAGCATTTAAAACTGCCTCACTACGTTGACTTCCAGTCAGAACTCGAACTCGTCAGAAAAATGCGCACCCAGGCAGCCGTCGCCCAACAACCAGAATCCGGGGACAACTCCCATGCATGAACAAGCTCCGCGCACAGCATCTTTGTCGACAGGTGAAAATGCAAGTGTCAGCGAAAACTTCAATTTCGCCTATCTCGACGAACGCACCAAACGGATGATCAGACGCGCCATTCTCAAGGCCGTCGCGATTCCTGGCTATCAGGTGCCCTTTGGCTCCAGAGAAATGCCCTTGCCGTATGGGTGGGGCACAGGTGGCATTCAGGTCACAGCCTCCGTGATCGGCCAGGAGGATGTATTAAAAGTCATCGATCAGGGCTCAGAC
>CANBUF010000172.1 GCA_947372575.1 Alcaligenaceae bacterium
ATGGGCCAGGCCGCTTTTGTGTCCTTTGGGTAAATCCACCTGTGAGGGGTCGCCGGTTATGACGGCTTTGCTGCCAAACCCGATGCGGGTCAGGAACATTTTCATTTGCTCAGGCGTCGTATTCTGGGCTTCATCCAGAATTACAAATGCATGATTCAGTGTGCGTCCGCGCATGTAGGCGAGCGGAGCAATTTCGATGGTTTGCTTTTCAAACAGACGCTGGACGCGCTCAAAACCCATCAGGTCGTAGAGTGCGTCGTACAGAGGCCGCAGATAGGGATCAACCTTTTGAGCGAGATCGCCTGGCAGAAACCCTAACCGTTCGCCGGCTTCGACCGCAGGACGGGTCAGGATCAGGCGTTGCACGGTGTCGCGCTCCATCGCGTCAATCGCACAGGCGACCGCGAGCCAGGTTTTGCCCGTACCGGCGGGCCCGACTCCAAACGTGATGTCATGCTTGAGAATGTTGTTCAGGTAATCGCGCTGTCGAGGTGTGCGTGGTCGCAAGTCGCTGCGTCGCGTTCGTAAGGCGATCTGGCCACTCTCATCATCAAGAGGTGGAAAATCCGCCGGATCAAAGGTCTGTATCGAGGGTGAATGCGTGCGTCCAACTCCGATTTCGACCAGACTCAGCTGGACGTCGTCGACCGATAGCGGACGTTGGGATGCCACGTTGTGCAAGGCGAACAGCATCTTGCTGGCGGCCTCGGCATGTGCGCCATGCATTGTAAATTTACTGCCATGTCGTGAAATTTCGAGATCCAGCCCATCTGCGATTTGCCTGATGTTTTCATCAAGCGGACCACAGAGGTTTGCAAGTTGCTGATTGTTGCCCTCAAGATTGAGTTTGACGGGCATCGGCCGATTGCGCGCGGATGATTTTGCGGGTGATCGGCTCATAGCGTGCTGTTGCCTGTGTTATCAGAGGATGTGTGGCTCGCAACGATTGCGCGAAAGGTATTAGTCATGGCTTCGGTGACCACCACATCCACCATCTGGCCGATTAATCGCGGGTGACCAGGGAAATTCACAATCCGGTTGTTTTCGGTACGACCGCTGAGTTCGTTGCTGTCGCGTGTCGAGGTGCCTTCGACCAGAATGCGCTGGGTCGAACCCACCATGCCCTGCGCAATCGCATTTGCCTGCTCATTGATACGGGCCTGCAATCTGTGCAGGCGAGCGAGTTTGACCGTGGCAGGTGTGTCGTCCGTGAGGTCTGCTGCGGGTGTGCCCGGTCTGCGTGAGTAGACAAAGGAATAGGACATATCAAAACCGATTTCGTCTATCAGCGTCATCGTTTTTTCGAAGTCTTCTTCGGTTTCGCCAGGAAAGCCAACGATAAAGTCTGAGGAAACCGTCAGGCCAGGACGCGCGGTGCGCAGCTTGCGAATGATGGACTTGAACTCAATCGCCGTGTAGCCGCGTTTCATTGCCGCCAGCACACGATCGCTACCGGCCTGGACGGGCAGGTGGATGAACGACACAAGTTTAGGCAGGCGGGCAAAGGCATCCGCCATGCGCGAGGTCATTTCTTTAGGGTGAGAGGTGGTAAAGCGAATACGTTCGATACCAGGGATTTCGTGGACATATTCAAGCAAGGTTGCAAAGTCAGCGATCTCGGTGCTGTCTGCCATCGTGCCACGGTAGGCATTGACGTTTTGACCAAGCAGGTTGACTTCTTTGACACCCTGGTCAGCCAGGTCGGCGACTTCGGTGAGCACGTCTTCAAAGGGACGTGAGATTTCTTCGCCCCGGGTATAGGGCACCACACAGAAACTGCAATACTTGCTGCAGCCTTCCATGATGGAAACGAAGGCTGATGGACCCTCTACGCGAGGAGGAGGCAGGGCATCAAACTTTTCGATCTCGGGAAAGCTGATGTCAACTTGCGAACGACCCTGGGATTTACGGCGTGCAATCAGCTCTGGCAAGCGATGCAAGGTCTGAGGACCAAACACAATATCAACATACGGAGCACGATCGACGATTGCCGCACCTTCCTGGCTGGCGACGCAGCCGCCCACACCAATCACGAGATTGGGGTTGAGTTTCTTAAGGTGTTTGACGCGCCCCAGATCAGAGAAAACTTTTTCTTGCGCTTTTTCGCGCACTGAACAGGTGTTGAACAGGATGACGTCTGCATCTTCGGGGGTCTGAGTGATCACCGCACCATGTTCCTGACCCAGGACATCGAGCATTTTGTCTGAGTCGTATTCGTTCATCTGACAACCAAAGGTGCGGATGAAAACTTTTTTAGGAGCGATAGGGGTGCCGGCGGCGGATGTTTCTGCAGGAATAATAGGTATGATTTTTTGCATGATGGAGCCGAGGCGGGTGTTCATCCCGTGGGCAGTAAGAGGAATATTTGATTTTACCTCTTACTGCACCAAGCTCCAGCAGCAAGGCCTATCCTTGATAACGGCAACGTTTACTCTTCGTAGACTTCTTCGATGGTGTCTACTTTCTTTGGCGGTTTGATCAGGTCTTCGCGTTTGACGCCCAGCCACATCGCAATTGCAGCAGCGACGAAGACAGAAGAATAAATACCAAACCAGATACCAATGGTCAGTGCCAGCGCAAAATAATGCAGGGTAGGACCACCGAAAATCAGCATTGCCATCACCATCATCTGCGTCGAACCGTGTGTGATGATGGTGCGTGAAATAGTTTGTGTGATGGCACCATTAATCACCTCGACCACTGAGGCATTACGTTCTTTACGGAAATTCTCGCGAATCCGGTCCATGATCACGACCGACTCGTTGACGGAGTAACCAAGCACCGCCAGGACGCCCGCCAGCACCGACAGGGAAAACTCCCAGCCAAAGAATGCAAAAAAGCCGAGAATAATCACAACGTCGTGCAAGTTGGCCAGCACGCCTGCAACTGCGAATTTCCACTCAAATCTGATCGCCAGATAGACTACGATTCCAATCACCACAAAGAGCAGGGCAAGCAGACCGTTTTCAACCAGTTCACGTCCAACCTGTGGGCCGACAAACTCAACCCGCCGCAGTTCTACAGTCGAATCGGCAGCTTTCAGTGCCTTCATGACGGTATCACTTTGCGAGGCAGAGCTTTGCCCTGCAGCAAGTGGCAATCTGATCATGACATCGCGCGAGGTTCCGAAATTTTGAACCTGATAGTCGGTGTAGCCCAGACCAGACACCACGGTGCGGACCTGATCGAGCGGCGCTGACTGGGTGTAGTTGACTTCCATGACCGTACCACCCGTGAATTCAATCGACAGGTGAAAGCCATTCGTTACGATGAAAAATACGGCGGCGATGAAGGTCAGAAAGCTGATGACGTTCAATACCAGCGCATGGCGCATGAAAGGGATAGTGCGCCCGATTCGGAAAAATTCCATGATCCGTATGTGTTCCGGTAAATAGCGGGCAGGCTAGAAAAGCCTGCCACGCATGAAGTTTTAGTCTTTAGGTTTCCAGACCGTGCCAATCGAAATCGATTGCAGTTTTTTCTTGCGGCCGTACCAGAGGTTTGCTAGCGCACGTACACCGACCACAGATGAGAACATTGAGGTCAGAATACCCAGGCAATGTACGACGGCAAAGCCGCGTATGGCACCCGAGCCGAACGTGAGCAACACTACACCAACAATCAGTGTCGTGAGGTTTGAGTCGAGAATGGTGCCCCAGGCACGATCAAACCCAAGTGCGATGGCTTGCTGGGGCGCTTCGCCATTGCGCAACTCTTCGCGGATCCGTTCGTTAATCAGTACGTTGGCGTCAATGGCCATGCCTAGTGTCAACGCGATCGCTGCAATACCCGGGAGCGTGAGCGTTGCTTGCAGCATGGAAAGAATCGCCAGCAGCAGCAGGACGTTGAGCGCCAGGCCAAGTGTGGAGAACACACCGAAGAGCTGATAATAGACCAGCATGAAGATTGCAATGGCAACAAAACCATACAGGGTTGAGTTAAAGCCTTTAGCAATGTTGTCGGCGCCGAGGCTGGGCCCGATGGTGCGTTCTTCGATGATTTCCATGGGGGCAGCGAGAGAGCCGGCACGCAACAGCAGTGCAGTATCTGCGGCTTCTTCTGCACTCATGCTGCCTGAAATCTGGACCTGACCACCAGGGATTTCTCCACGGATGACAGGTGCCGTGACGACTTCGCCCCGGCCTTTTTCGAACAGCAGGATCGCCATACGCTTGCCGACGTTATCACGGGTGATATCGCGGAAGATACGTGCGCCTTTTGAATCGAGAGTCAGGTGTACGGCGGCTTGCTGTGACTGATTGTCGCGTCCGGCCTGGGCATCCTGGAGGTTTTCACCTGTCAAGATGACCTGACGACGCACCAGCAGTGGACGTCCATCCCGGTCCACATAGCGCTCGAGACCGAAGGGGACTGTCCCAGCAGCCAGTGCGCTTGAGGCGGCTGGCGAGTCATCCACCATACGGATTTCGAGTGTGGCAGTACGTCCAAGAATATCCTTGGCTTTTGCTACGTCCTGCACACCTGGCAATTGGACCACGATCCGGTCAGTACCTTGTTGCTGGATCACAGGCTCGGCCACACCGAGCTCGTTGATCCGGTTATGCAAGGTTGTGATGTTTTGTTTAAGTGCGTTAGTTTGCACCGCAGTCGTGGCAGCCTGACTTAACGTACCGATGACTTGCAGTTTAGTGCCCTCGGCGCGCTCGGTGAGCTGCAGGTCAGGGTTGCGGGTGCGCATCGTTGATACAGCACGATCGCGGTTGGCTTCGCTGGAAAAGGACACGACGACGGACATGCCGTTGCGGTCAATGCCGGTATTCTCAATACGCTGGTCGCGTAAGGTCGCCCGCAGATCGGTCACCAGCGAGTCGTACCGTGCGGTCAAGGCACCCTGCATGTCAACTTGAAGCAGAAAATGCACGCCGCCGCGCAAATCCAGCCCTAGATACATGGGGTGTGCACCGAGTGCGCTCAGCCAGCCTGGTGACGCAGGCAGCAAATTCAGTGCAACCGTATAGGTGGCATCGGTTGCATTGGGATTGAGTGATTTTTCGAGTAGATCTCGCGCCGTGATCTGCACATCGGTATTGGCAAAACGTACGCGTACTGTGCCAACCGGGCCATTTTGTTCAAATGACGCGCCTGTGTAGGCGATGCTGGCCTGGCGCAGGATGCCTTCGACACGTTCGAGCGTACCCGCATTGATTTTGAGGGTGGCTTTAGCGCTTGAAACCTGGACCGCAGGCGATTCGCCATACAGGTTGGGTAGGGTGTAGAGCAGGCCGATCACAACCGCGACCAGCACCGTCAGGTATTT
>CANBUF010000173.1 GCA_947372575.1 Alcaligenaceae bacterium
ACAACTCCTTGGACAGGATTTGCAGAAAGCCCACGCCATCGAAAACTGCGCGCTGATTCATTGGATCAGGTCCAAGAAACCCGTCAATGTTATCCGCGCGTAAATTGGCGACCATTTCTGGTGGCGGTACGACGCGAATCTGCACGTCACGGTCAGGATCCAGGCCATGCTCAGCGAGGTAATAGCGCAACAAATAATTGTGCATTGAGTAGTCAAAGGGCACGGCAAACTTAAAGCCTTTCCAGTCCTTTGGATTACGTTTGTCTTTATGCTTGATCGACAGGGTGATCGCCTGACCATTAATGTTTTCGATTGCGGGCACGGCAAAGGGTGTTGCGTTCGCCCCGACTCCCATAGAGATGGCAAGAGGCATTGGCGAAAGCATATGTGCTGCGTCATATTCCTTATTCATGGTCTTGTCACGAATGACCGCCCAGCCAGCGGTCTTGACGATTTCCACATCCAGCCCCTGCTTCTTATAAAACCCCATGGGGTCAGCCATAATGATGGGCGTAGCACACGTAATCGGGATAAAGCCGATCTTGAGATTGGTTTTCTCTAACTTGCCACTGCCTTGCGCAAAAGCTTCCTGGGCAGCTGCGAGTGGAAAAATGGATGAGATCGCTGCAAGCGCGGTCGGCGCACCCACCGCCTGAAGAAATCGACGACGCAAGGAGTCTTCGGGGAAAATCGCGCGCATCACGGCCTGCTCGACCACGCGAGAGCTCATACTCTCAGCAGAAGTGTCCAGCGCACGTGAAAGACTCGCCTCATGCTCTGCTGCCGAGGCATGTTGACCACAATCACAACGCAGACGGATGCTTGAATTGAACGGATCAGAAAACATTGACATGGTGTGCGCTCTTTAGGTTTGGATCAACGTACCGATCCTTACGCAATTTGCATGCCAAGTCTTTGTTCACATAACTGTATACAGTTGCGTGAACTCTTCAATGCATTAAGTCCACCCAAAGCGCACCAAAATAGTGCTGATCTTGAGAATAATGCATAGGCGCGCACCATCTGAAGGCAACCCTAACTCATAAACAGCAGTCATTGCCAAACCTGTTAAAGAATGCAATATTTGAGCGCCCTCTAAAGAAGTGAGATGATTTAAACATGTCAGGCCGATCTGGCATTTCAAAACTCAGAGGCGCGATGATTGGGACAGTCTTGCGACCAGCAGACTAGGTGTTCCTGGCATTATCATGCTAACGGCTACCGCTCTCAGAGAGAATACTTACTTATGACCATCAGAATATGGGACCTCCCCACCCGCATTTTTCACGCAGCGCTTGCGTTAAGTGTGTTCGGCGCCATCGTCACCGTCAAACTTGGCGATGCGTGGATGGACTGGCACGTGCGGCTTGGCATCATTACGCTTGCCTTGATCGTGTTCAGAATCATCTGGGGGCTCATCGGGCCGCGTTACGTCAGGTTTAGTCAGTTTGTCCAGTCCCCTGCAATGGTGTGGCGTTATCTCAGCACGCGCCCTGTAAGCAAGCAGAAAACCGCAGGCCACAATCCGCTCGGCGCCTGGTCTGTGGTGGCGATGCTGTTGGTACTTGGTGCGCAGGCGAGCACGGGGTTGTTTGCCGATGATGAGATACTGACGCAGGGGCCGTTGGTACAGTTTGTCAGCGAATCAACCTCCTCACTCCTGACCGGATTGCACCAATGGAATGAAACACTGGTGTACATCGTGGTCGGGCTTCACCTGCTCGCCATCCTGATCTATACACTCAAAGGCGAACGTCTGATTGAGCCGATGGTCACTGGAGATGTTCCCGCGCACGACCTCTGCTCGCACACCAGCCCTGCGCGAGATGACCTGAGAGTCCGTAGCGCAGCCCTGCTGCTTGCAGTCGCGCTCGGCGCCGCAGCATGGTGGCTCATCGAACTCGCGGACAATACAGGCGGCAGCTTTAACTAATTTGCTAAGATGGCAAAAATTAATCAAGATCTTCATTAACAATTAAAAAAATTCACTCACTAACTGGGGACAAGACATGCCTGTAGTAACAAATGGTTCAACGCGGATTTACTGGCGTGGTGATGGCGACGCATCCTTGCCTGCGCTGGTACTAGGAAACTCACTTGGCTGTGACTTTTCTTTATGGGATCCCATCCTGAACCAGCTTATGCAAGATTTTTACGTCGTGCGCTATGACATGCGTGGCCACGGCGGTTCAGACGCCCCCCAGGGAGATTACACCCTGAATCAGTTGACCGACGACGTGCAGGCTGTGATTGCTGCAGCGAGACTGACGTCTTTTGACTATTGTGGGATTTCTCTTGGTGGCATGGTTGGAATGGAGCTAGCTGCCCGTTGTCCGTCTGGTTTGCGTCATGTCGTGCTGAGTAATACCTCCGCAGAATTTGACAAAGGCATCTGGGATCAACGTATCACCGCCATACAACAAGGTGGCATGGCTGCTGTCGTTGACGGTATCATCGGTCGCTTTTTTACGCCTGATTTTGTTGCTGAAAACAGCATGGCTATGCGACGGGTACGCAACACGGTGTTATCCCACGCCCCTAATGGCTACATTGGCTGTTGTGCAGCGATCCGCGATATGGATTTATATCCACGCTTGTCTTTGATTCGAGCACCCGCACTCGTAGTCGTGGGGGATTACGATCTGTCTACGCCGCTGGCACGCGGGCAAAAACTAGTAGAGCATATTGCAGGCGCGTCACTCGTGACCATTCCATCGGCTCACATTCCCCCCACAGAAATTCCAGAAAAGTATCTCCAGGCCATCGTCCCGTTTCTTAAATCCTGAGCAAAGGAAAATCATGCTGTTCATGGTACGCATGCAAGTCAATATGCCCCAGGATATGGATCCTGAGAAAGCGGCACAAATCAAACTCGAAGAAAAAAACTACGCCCAGGCGCTTCAGCGTGCAGGCCATTGGCCGCATCTCTGGCGGGTGGTGGGGCGTTATGCGAACGTGAGTATTTTTGAAGCGACGGACAATGATGCGTTGCACACCATGCTGTCAGGACTTCCGATGTTCCCTTACATGGATATCGAGGTCACACCACTGGCCAAGCATCCCTCAGCGATTTGAGTTTGGCCCATTGGCCAGTTTTGAGTTCAGCGCTGACTGCAACTTAAAAGTCTGGCTTTAAACGCAGCACTGGATTGTGTGCATAAAAATGACTTCATGCACACAATCCAAGTTACAGGCTTATTTTTTAAGTTTGTATGAGTCGTGACAGGCCTTGCAACTGGCACCGACTTCGCCATAGGCAACTTTGACTTTATCCAGATCGCCTGTATTGGCTGCGGCGGAGAGTTTGTCGACCGCGCCCTCAAACTTTAATTGTGCGGCCTTAAAGCCTGCAGCATCAGTCCAGACCTCAGGCTTGGCGGACGAGCCTTTTTCGGAGCCGGCAATAAAACCTGCCCAGGGTAACGTGGAGAGGGTTTTCAGTATCTCGACGTTGGCTTTGATTGCTGTCGCATCATAAGGTGCCTGGCCTTTAATCACGGGCTGCATCCGTCCAAAATGTGACGAGATCAGTGTCAGGGCTGACTGACGGTAATCAATCGCAGCCTCGGGCTTGGCGAACTGTGCCTGAGCCGACTGGGCCCACAACGCTGATAAAAGTGTGCAGAGCACGGCCAGAAAGGATAGTTTTTTCATTTGCAATCCATAATATAAATAAAACATGCCATGAAACAAATCACGGGCCTAAACCCGTGGACAATCGCCTATGCAGTGAGGGCGAGCTTTTGGGCAAGTCCGATGTAATTGCGTGGCGTCATCGCCAGCATACGAACTTTGACCTCAGCAGGCAACTCCAAGCCAGTAATAAATGTTTTTAATGCCTCCTGGGTAATGCCTTTGCCACGCGTCAGTGCTTTGAGCTGTTCATAGGGCTGAGGCAAACCATACCGGCGCATGACCGTCTGGATCGGTTCGGCCAGTACTTCCCAGCATTGATCCAGATCTTCGTCAATCGCGGCGGCGTTGACTTCGAGTTTACCCAGACCACGTAAGCCCGAGTCATACGCAACCAGACAGTAGCCCAGCGCCACACCAAGGTTGCGCAAGACCGTCGAGTCTGTCAGGTCACGCTGCCAGCGGGAAATCGGGAGTTTTTCGGACAAATGACGCAGCATGGCATTGGCCAAGCCCAGATTACCCTCTGCATTTTCGAAGTCGATTGGATTGACTTTATGGGGCATGGTCGAAGACCCGACCTCACCGTCTTTGAGGCGCTGCTTAAAATAGCCCAGGGCGATATAGCCCCAGACATCACGATTCAAGTCGATCAGAATGGTGTTGGCACGTGCAATTGCATCAAACAATGCAGCCATCCAGTCATGTGGTTCAATCTGAATCGTATGGAGGTTTTGCTTGAGGCCGAGAGCTTTGAGGACGCCACCACTAAAACTCTGCCAGTCAATTTCGGGATAGGCAGACATGTGCGCGTTGTAGTTACCCGTTGCACCATTCATTTTTGCCAGGGGCTGCACTGCAGAGATATTGGCAATGGCATCACGCAGTCGCGCTGCAACGTTGGCAAATTCCTTACCCAGTGTGGTCGGTGTCGCGGGCTGGCCATGCGTGCGCGCAAGCATTGGCTGAGCGGCTTGGGTGTGTGCAATATGCTGGATCGCATCCAGCGTCTTTTTTAGTTGGGGCAATACGACTTGATCACGCGCACGTGACAGCATCAGGGCATGGGACGTATTGTTGATGTCCTCGGATGTGCAGGCAAAGTGAATGAACTCACCTGCCCGCTCAAGCTCAGCCTGACCGGCGACTTTTTCTTTGAGCCAGTACTCGACTGCTTTGACATCATGATTGGTCACGCGCTCAATCTGCTTGATACGATCAGCATCCGCTTCAGAAAAGTCAGCCACCAGCGCACGCAACTGTTCGCGTGCGGATGCCGAAAAAGGAGGGAATTCCGGCAAGCCGGCATCTGACAACCCTACCAGCCAAGCGATCTCGACTTCGACCCGGTGCGCCATGAAGCCGGCTTCCGACAGAATGGGGCGCAGGGCGTCACATCTGGAGGCGTAGCGGCCATCAAGGGGGGAAACGGCGTTCAGAACGCTTAAAGCTGGATTTGTTTGCATAGGAAATTGATAAAAAAACGACAAATTGAACGTAGTTCATTTTATCACCGCCTTTTCCTCGCTAATACCCACTTAAGGCTATAAACTGCATGACTTAGCTTACCCATGCCTTGATCTCAATTAATGAAACTTATTGCTTCACTGACTAGTCCCTACGTGCGTAAAGTTC